>JANNQZ010000152.1:0-15209 GCA_031401015.1 Chloroflexota bacterium
CAGCAGGGGCGACAGGGTGATGGCGAGGAACTCGATGATGACGAACGCCGTGACGACGTAGACGATCAGGATGGCCAGGACCCGCGGCAGGTGCAACCGCACGAGCCAGCGCACGGGCGGATCGAGCAGGTAGACGAACAAGAGACCGACGATGAATGGTCGGACCGTCTCCGCGGCCATCGCCAGCACGAGCGCGAGGGCCGCTGCCGCCGCGATCAACAATGCGACTCTCGGAGAGAGCGGGGCGAACCTCCCGGGGCCCCCGATCGGATCGACAAATGGCGGCGGAGGCAGGCTGGCCGCCCATCGTGCCGCGGCGGCGGCGGGGTCCTCACTCACAGGATCGCCGACGATCGAACCGGCGGGCACGTCCATTGTGCCGCAGACTAGCAGACGTGGAGCCCGTCTCAGCGCCGGACACACCCGTCCCGGACCCGCCCGTCCCCCCGGCCCGGCAGCGCTGGCGGTTGGTCCTGGCGAGGTCCGCCGACGCCCCTCGACTCGCCGGCCGCGAACTGGCGGACCTCTGGGACGCCGCCATGGATTCGTCCGGGCTGCCGGTTCACCGGCCCGCCGGCCGTATTCGTGCCCGCCTGGCGTTCGGGGCCCCGATCCAGCTCGGGATGGGCGCCGAGCGAGAGCCGGCCGACCTGTTCCTGTCGGAACTGGCACCGCTCTGGCGGGTCAGGGACGCCCTTGTCAGCGTGATGCCTGAAGGCTGGCGCCTGGTCGATCTGTTCGACACGTGGATGGGCGGGCCGGCGCTCGCCGGTCTGGTGGTCGCAGCCGACTACCGCATTGAACTGGCGGGGGAGCCGGATCTGGCCCAGCTCAAGGCCGTGGCCGCGCAGCTGCTCGCCGCGGGTGAGCTGCCCCGGGTGAGAGCCAAAGGCGATGGCACCGTGCGCTACGACCTCCGCCCGTTGCTCGCCGATGTTTCCGTCCACCCGGCGACGGGACGGATCGCGCTGCGCGTTCGGACCCGGTTTCACCCGACCCTGGGCACGGGACGGCCGGAAGAAGTGGTTGCGGCGATCGATGATCGGACTGAAGCGGTGCTGGAGGTGGCGCGGATCGTTCGCGAGCGCCTGATCCTGTCCGACGGGTGGTCCTGAGTCGGCGCCTTCCCAGGCTGACCCACCACGGGCACCGGTCGTGGTCGCCGTTTGACCGTACCGGATGGGGAGCCGTACAATTTGCCGCCTGCGCTCGGGCCCCCGTGCGCTTCTTCCTGTCCGCCGTCGCGGTCGTCCCGCGGTCGCCGCCTGAGCAACGTTTGAGGATCCATGTACGCAGTCATCGAGACCGGCGGAAAGCAGTACCGCGTCGAGGTCGGCACAGAACTCCAGGTCGAACTCCTCGACGTTGAGCCCGGCAAGACGATCACCCTCGAGCGCGTCCTGCTCGTGACCGACGGCGATCAGTCGTCGATCGGGCGCCCGGTCGTCCCCGATGCAGCGGTCAGTGCGCAGGTCGTCCGCCAGATCCGGGGCGAGAAGCTGATTTCGTTCAAATACCGGCCCAAGGCCCGCAGCCGGGTCAAGAAGGGCCATCGGCAGGAGCTGACGGTCCTGCGGATCAGCGATATCACACTGAACGGCAAGAGCGCCGCGAAGTCGGCGGAGAAGGCCGAGCAGGACGCCAAGACGGAGCGACAGCGACTCGAGGAAGTCGCCACGGCCCAGGCGGCCCTCGATGCGGAACTCGCGGCCAAGCTGGCCGTGGGCGCCGCGACACTGGAGGCGGCACCTGCCAGGACCAAGGCCACCGTGACGCCCAGGACCGGCTCCGCGGCCACGAAGGCGAAAGCCGGCACCGCGACGGACCCAGCTGTGGGGAAGCCCCGGGCGAAGCCCAAGGTTGAGGCCACCGAAGCTGCGACCGCCAAGGCCACCGCGAAACGCCCCGCGAAGGCCACACGCGCCGAAGCCCCCGCAGACGCGGCCACGCTGAAGCGACCGCGCGTGACCAGGAAGGACGAGTAGACGAGATGGCTCACAAGAAAGCCGGCGGGAGCGTCAAGAACGGACGCGACAGCGTTGGCCAGCGATTAGGCGTCAAGGCTGGTGACGGTCAGCTCGTCAGTGCTGGGTCGATCATCGTTCGCCAGCGTGGCATGACCTTCCTGGCGGGCCCGGGCACCGGTCTCGGCCGGGACTACACGGTCTTCGCCACGGTCGCCGGCAAGGTCCGGTTCGAACACGCGACACGCCTGAAGAAGCGCATTCGGGTTGAGGCGGCCGATCCGGCCACCGCGAGCGCCTGACCTACCCACGCAGAGCCGACGACCACCGGCTGGGCACTGGCCCGGTACGGACGGCGCGGAGGAGGTGATCCCGTGAAGCCCGATATCCACCCCAAATACCATCAGGCCAAGGTTCACTGCGGCTCGTGCGGGACCGAATGGATCGTTGGGTCGACACGCCCGGAACTGCGTGCGGACGTGTGTTCCAGCTGCCACCCATTCTTCACCGGGACACAGAACATCATCGACACGGCCGGCCAGGTCGAGCGCTTCCAGAAGCGCCTGGAGCGCCAGGTCCGCGGCTGACCGCCAGACCCGCCAGACACACCCGCCAGACACACCCGGCTGACACGCTCGGCCGACGGGCCGTGAGTGCTGATCGCCGGAGCCGCTAGACTGCCCCTCATGCCCAGCTATTCGTATGGCGGTCAGGCCCTGATTGAGGGCGTCCTGATGCGCGGTCGCGATGCGATCGCCGTCGCCCTCCGCCACCCGGACGGGCACATCGTGTACGCGACGGAGCGACTCGACTCCGGCTTCCACGGCACCCGCGGGTCGAAATGGCCCTTCGTGCGCGGGCTGGTCGTGCTCTACGAAACCCTGGTCGTCGGCACGCGCTGGCTGGTCCGCAGCGCCAACGTCCAGGCCCAGGAGGAAGGCGTGGAGCTCGGCAAGGGCTCCATCGTGCTGATGCTCGGGATCACCCTGCTGGCCGGGATCGGCATCTTCTTCCTGCTGCCGCTCTTCGTCGCGTCGGTCACGACCGCGAATATCGAGAACGGGCTGATTCAGCACCTGGTCGAAGGGCTCGTCCGCGTCGCGATCTTTCTGGGCTACCTGGCGCTGATCGGCCGCGCGCCCGACATTGCCCGGGTGTTCCAGTACCACGGCGCGGAGCACATGACCATCCATGCCCTCGAGGCCGGCGACCCGCTAACCGTGGCCGAGGTCCGCAAGTACCCGACCGCCCACCAGCGTTGTGGCACGGAGTTCCTCGTCGTCGTGATCCTCCTGTCGATCGTCGCCTTTTCGCTGATCGGCCGGCAGGAGCCCCTGGTCATGGTCGGGAGCCGGATCGTGCTGATCCCGGTGATCGCGTCGCTGGGCTACGAGATCCTCCGGTTCGGGGCGCGCAACCGATCCAACCGGCTGGTCAAGGTGTTGCTCTATCCCGGGCTGCTCGTCCAGATGATCACCACCAAGCAACCAAGTGACGACATGATCGAAGTCGCGATCGTGTCGATGGAGCAGGCGCTCCTGGCCGATGGCGAGACGGTTCCGGCAGGTTCGGGTGCATTCGAATGTCAGCCCCTGGACCTCGCCGCCGCTCCGGTGGATGCCTCCTCGGCCAACGTCGCCGTGGTGGCGTCCGTCACGATCGACCCACCGCCGGGGTCGTGAGCGACCTCGACGCCAAGCTGGCCGAGGTCGCCCATCAATACGACGAACTCGCGGCCGAGCTGGCCCGCCCAGAAGTCTCGTCGAACCCCGCCGACCTCCGCCGGCTTGGCCAGGAGATGGCCCGCCTGGAGCCGGCCGTCGCCGCCTTTCGCCGCCTTCTGGCCACCCGCCTGGAATTGGCTGGCGCGCGTGAACTCCGCGGGTCCGCCGATGCCGACGACGAATTGCGGGCCATGGCCCGCGAGGAGGTCGACCGGCTCGAGGCCGACGAAGCGCGCTTGCTCGACGAACTCAAGGTCCTGCTGCTGCCTCGCGATCCGAACGACGATCGCGACGTCATTCTCGAGATCCGGGCCGGTGCCGGAGGAGACGAGGCCGCGCTGTTCGCGGCGGAGCTCTACCGCATGTATTGCCGCTACGCGGAACGCCACCGGTTCAGGCCGGAAGTGCTCAGCCTCAACGAGACAGGAATCGGTGGCCTCAAGGAGGCGATCATCCAGGTTCATGGCGACGGGGCATACAGCCGCCTGAAGTTCGAAGGTGGCGTCCACCGCGTCCAGCGAATTCCGGCGACCGAGTCGTCGGGCCGGATCCACACGTCGACGGTCACGGTCGTCGTCCTGCCGGAGGTCGATGAGGTTGAGGTCGTGATCGACGAGGAGCGCGACCTGCGGATCGACGTCAAGCGTTCGTCCGGGCCGGGCGGCCAATCGGTCAATACGACCGACTCCGCGGTCCGCATCACCCACCTGCCAAGCGGCCTGGTGGTGGAGATCCAGGACGAGAAGAGCCAGCACAAGAACAAGGCCAAGGCAATGGCGGTGTTGCGTTCGCGCCTCTACGACCTTGAGATGCGCAAGCAACGCGAGGCGGATTCGGCGGCCCGGCGCTCGATGGTCGGATCGGGTGATCGGTCGGACAAGATCCGGACCTACAACTTCCCGCAGGATCGGATCACCGACCACCGGATCGGCAAGACGGTGCACAACCTGCCGGGCGTACTGGAAGGTGACCTGGACGACATGATCGATGCCCTGGTGATGGCCGACCAGGCCGACCGGCTGGCGACGCTGACGGACGGCGACGGGTCCTGACCGGGCCGCGTTCCATGCATTCCGCCGAGCCCGAAGCGTCAGGCGCGCTGCTGCGAGAAGGCGTCGAGGCGCTGCGACTGGCCGGCAGCGAGACAGCGCGGCTCGATGCCCAGCTGCTGCTCGGCCAAGCCATGGGACTCGACCGGACGGCGGTCCTGGCCCATCCGGAGCTGCCGGTCGGTGCCGAGGCTGCCGCCCGCTATCGCGCCGGTGTCCGGCGCCGGGAAGCCGGCGAGCCGGTGGCGTTTATCCGGGGACGAAAGGAGTTCTACGGTCTCACGCTGTCAGTCGACCGGCGGGTGCTGATCCCGCGACCCGAGACGGAGCGGCTGGTGGAGCTTGCGCTGCAGGAGGTCCGCCAGCGTCTCACAGCGAACCGAGCCGACGGCGAAGGAGCGCCAATCCGGGTTGCAGATGTCGGAACCGGGAGCGGCGCGATCGCCGTCGCCCTGGCAGTATCGCTTCGCCGGATCGGAGCGCTGGCAACCGTCGAAATCGTCGGTCTCGATGTCGCCGGGGATGCCCTCGATCTAGCGTATGAGAACGCGACCGGGCACGCGGTCGGCGCTGCCGTCGCCTTCGAGCGCTCAGACCTGCTGGGTGCGGAGGCCGGGACCATGCGATCGCCGTTCGACCTGGTGCTCGCCAACCTGCCCTACGTTCGAAGCGACGCCATGGCTGGGTTGCCCGTCGCAACCTCGTTCGAGCCTCTGCTGGCGCTCGACGGCGGAGCAGATGGCCTGGATGTGATCGAGCGGCTGCTGGGTCAGCTCCCGGAGCACCTCGCGGACGGAGGACTCGCACTGCTGGAGATCGGCGCGGACCAGGCAGACCTGATCGTCGAGCGCTGCGCTCGGGTCCTGCCGGGCTGGGCGTGCCAAGTAGAGGCGGACCTCGCGGGGCTCCCGCGCGTTGCCCTGATCGAGCGTGGCTGACGAACTTGTGGAGCTCGGGCATCATTTCGGGGTGCCAGGTCTCTCCACCCCGCAACCAATCCTGCCGATCAGTCTGATCGCGCTCGACATTGATGGAACCTTGGTCGGCGACGACCTGGTCATCGGACCGGACACGCGGCGAGCTGTCCGGGCCGCCTTGGCGCGCGGGGTGATTGTCAGCATCGTCACCGGGCGCATGGTCTCGAGCGCGATGCGCTTTGCCCTGGAACTCGGCCTCAGCGCACCAGTGGTTGGCTACCAGGGTGGGCTGATCCGGGCCATGCCCGAGCCAGGGTCAGCGCGGATCGGTCGCCTGCTGCTGCACCGCCCGCTGAGTCAAGTGGCCGCCCGGGCCGTCGTCGAATGGACGCGCGACCAGGGACTCGACCCGCACATCAATCACCTGGAGCGGTTCATCCTGCGCGCGGACGACCCGAGGGCCGAGGACTACAGCGCCTTCATGGGCGCCCGCGCGGAGCTGGTCGAGGACCTCCCCGCATCGATCGTGCATCCGGTGACCAAGGTCCTCGCCGTTGGCGTTCCGCCACTCCCGGTGGAGATCGCCCCGGTCGCGCGGGCTCGCTTCAAGGGCGTCGCGGATGTGACGATCAGCCACCCCAAGTTCCTCGAGTTCGTGGCCCCGGGCGTCTCCAAGGGGCACGCAGTTCGGTGGCTGGCCCGCCGGCTCGGCGTCCGGCTCGGCGCGACCCTCGCGATCGGTGACCAGTGGAATGACCTGGAGATGCTCGCGGCCGTTGGGCATGGGGCCGCGATGCCAAGCGCTCCGGCGGCGGTCCAGGCGGTCGCGCGGTACATCGCGCCGCCAGTCTCCGAGGAAGGTGTGGCGAGGATGATCGAGGCACTCGTACTGGTCCGCCCGACGGCTGCCGCGAATGCGTCGCGTCGACTCGCCGAAGCAGCGGCGGAAGCAGCGGCCCCGCGCGCGCCAGATTCGCGAGGCACGTCTCGCGAGACCGCGGACCGGCGCATCCCGGCGTGACCGCCCGGATCGTGCCGGACGGCCCCGTAGGCCGGGCAGCCGCTGTCGCTGTGCTCAAGGCCGGCGGCGTCGTCGCCCTCCCGACCGACACGGTCTACGGCATCTGCATCGCGCTCGCCACGCCCGGCGGGGTGGAGCGGCTCTTCGTCGTCAAGCGCCGGGCTCCGGACAAGGGGATCGCACTGCTGCTCGACAGCGTTGAACAGGCGGACCGGATCGGGGTCATGACACCCGCCGCGGTGGCCCTGGCCCGGGCTTGCTGGCCGGGCGGACTCACGGTCGTCGTGCAGCAGCGCCCGGATCAGGACCTCCCGGCCGCCCTCACTGGCGGCGCGTCGACGGTCGGCCTTCGCGTCCCCGACCACGCCACGCCGCGGGCGTTGGCGAGAGCTGTCGGGCCGCTCCCGACCACGTCCGCCAACGTGTCCGGTCTCCCGGAGGCGCGCGACGCGCACGAGATCCGGCTGCAACTGGGCGACGTGATCGACCTGATCCTCGACGGTGGACCCGCCCACGGAGGTCCGGCCTCGACAGTCGTCGAGTGTGTGGAGGCGACGCCCCGGCTCCTGCGGGCGGGCGCGATCGCAGCCGAGCGAATGGGCGTCATCCTGGATGCGGCCGGTGTGAGCCACGGCCTCTGGTCCGGGTCCGCGGCTGGTTGAATCGGCGGCCTGCGAGGCGGAGTGGGCACCGGGCCGTTCGTGGGAAGATAGTTGCGGGGAGGCTCGAGAGAGCGTGAAGGGCGCCCGTGCGTACGGGCGTACGGGCGTACGGAAGGGAGTCGGCGACACCATGGCCATATCGCCTTTGACGGGTCTGGCGCTCGAGTCGATCGCCGAGGTGGACCCGGTCCTGTGGGAGGCGATGCTGGGCGAGCGCCGTCGCCAGCACGACAAGATCGAGCTGATTGCCAGCGAGAACTACGTCTCGGCCGCGGTGATGGAGGCGCAGGGCTCCTGGCTGACCAACAAGTACGCCGAGGGTCTCCCCGGCAAGCGCTATTACGGTGGCTGCGAGTACGTCGATGTCGCCGAGCGGCTCGCGCAGGAACGGGCGCTGGCACTGTTCCCGGGCGCTGAGCACGTCAACGTCCAGCCGCACTCCGGCGCCCAGGCCAACATGGCCGCCTATTTCAGCGTCCTCCAGCCCGGCGACCGGATCATGGGGATGAACCTGGCCCATGGCGGCCACCTGACCCACGGGATGGCGCTCAACTTCTCCGGTCGCCTGTACGAAGTGCATGCCTACGGCGTCCGGCAGGACACCGAACGGATCGACTACGACGCGATGGAGGCGCAGGCTCATGAGGTTCGCCCGAAACTGATCGTCGGCGGCGCTTCGGCCTACCCGCGAATCTGGGATTTCGAGCGGATGGGGGCGATTGCCCGCTCCGTCGGGGCCATCCTGTTCATCGACATGGCGCATGTCGCCGGTCTTGTCGCGGCCGGCGTGCATCCCAGCCCGTTCCAGCACGCCGACCTGGTCACGACGACCACCCACAAGACCCTGCGCGGCCCACGTGGCGGCGTGGTGTTCAGCCGTCGCAGCCTGCCCACGACCGTAGACCCGGAGCGGCTCCCGGCCGTCAAGGGTGGGGCCGCGGAGGGATCATTGGCCGCATCCGTGGACCGCAACGTCTTCCCCGGGACCCAGGGCGGGCCGCTCATGCAGGTGATCGCCGGCAAGGCTGTCGCCTTCAAGCTGGCCGCCGAGGAGACGTTCCGCGAGGATCAGCGCCGCACCGTGGAGAACGCCCAGGTCATGGCCGAGACGCTGGCCGGGCTCGGTGCCCGGGTCGTATCGGGCGGAACAGACAATCACATGATGCTGATCGACGTTACGCCGCTCGGGGTCACCGGGAAGGAGGCCGAACACCTGCTCGATGAGATCGGGATCACCGTCAACAAGAACGCGATCCCGTTTGACCGGTTGCCGCCGAACACCGCCTCCGGGATCCGGATCGGGACGCCCGCCACCACGTCGCGTGGCTTTGGACCGGACGAAATGCGGGCCGTTGGGCGAATCATCGTGGAGGCGATCCGCCAGCGCGACGACGCGGCCGTCCAGACCCGGCTGGCGGCCGACGTTCACGCGATCGTCAAGCGGTTCCCGGTTCCGGGCCTGCCCGCCGAGTGACCCTCATCGCGGGTATCGGCACTGCCGTTGGGCCGATCGTCGCCGTGTTCCTCGGGGCGGCTGTGCTGTCCATCGTCCTGACCCCCCTGGTTCGCCGTCTGGCGCTGCGCTACCGGATCGTCGATCGGCCCGGAGCGCGTCGGGTTCACGTAACGCCGATCCCTCGAAGCGGCGGGCTAGCCGTGGCGGCGGCGTTTCTCGGCGTGGCGGGCGGGTTCCTCATCGTGAATGAACGCCTTGGGCTGATTGCCGTGCCGCCATCCTTGCGTCCGCTTGACGTTGTGGCGCTGGTGCTGGGCGGCGCGGTGGCTGCCGCGCTGGGCGCCATCGACGACCTCCTGGACCTGCGGGCCCGCTGGCAGATTCTCGGTCAGGTTGGCCTTGCCACGGGTGCCGTGGCCCTCGGCATCGGGGTCGACTTCGTCAACAACCCATTCGGAGCCGGCGTGATCGCCTTGCCTGCACTCGCGGCCGCGGCGTTCACGATCTTCTGGATCGTGGGCATGATCAACAGCATCAACTGGATCGATGGTCTGGACGGCCTGTCCTCCGGCGTCGCGATCATCGCCGCGGTGACCCTCGGTCTGATCAGCCTGTCCACGAGGGTCAACCAGCCACTCATCGGAGTGCTGTGTTTTGTCCTGGCGGGAGCCTTGCTGGGCTTCTTGCGCTGGAATTTCCACCCAGCTTCCATCTTCGCCGGGACGAGCGGCGTGCAGTTCGTGGGCTACACCCTGGCCGTGCTGGCCATCCTGGGCACGGCCAAGGTCGCGGTCGCACTCCTGGTGCTCGGCGTGCCGATCATCGACACGTTCTGGATCATCGTTCGCCGTCTCTCGCAGCGACGCTCGCCATTCAGCCCGGACCGCCAGCACATCCACCACCGCCTGCTGGACCTTGGGCTGTCGCACCGGCAGACGGTCCTGGTCATCTACGGCCTATGTACCGGGCTTGCGATCCTGGCGCTGATTCTGACCGGTGCGTCCCAGCTCTACGCGTTTCTCGGCGTCTTCATTGCCTCGGGGCTCGTGCTATTTCTACCGACTCGCGGCGGGTTTGGGCGGCCGGACGACCTGGAAGCCGCGTCATACGAGCACGAGCCTACCGCCCCCGAACCGAGCTGAGCCTCGCCAACCCTGCCGGCAAACCGGAGCACTTGCTGCCCGGTGCTAGATTCGGGGCACCATGAGCCTCGAACTCCTCGTCATCGGCACGCTCGCCGTCCTGGCGCTCGTCGGGGTCGCGAGCTTCGTCGTGCGTCGTCGCAGGATCTCCGTCCAGGATCCCGTCCTGGATTCAGATACCGATCCGGATGCGCTGGCCCCGCGTCTACCAGGAGCCGCACGGCTTGGCGCCGTCCGCGACCTTCTGAATCGTTCAACGGGGGCCCACATGATCCGTCAACTCCTTGGCCGACCAGTGGACACATTCGAGCGTTCAACCTTTCCGGCGCCCCTGACGGCGCGCCAGGTAGCGCGCCGGATCGGCCACGCGGCGCTCACCCAGAAGGCGAACCTGGGTCGGACCGCGGTCGCGCGACCGGGACCCGTCGCCGCAGCGATGACAACCCTGCCGCTGCCGACGCGTCAGCTTCCCGATCCGGTGCCCAAGCGACCCCTGCAGGCGCGTCGGCGCCTCATCGGGGACACGGGCGCCGCTCTCGGCGGTCTCGTCGCCATCGTCCTGCTGTCGACGGCAGTTGCAGCGCCGAAGCCGGTTGCTGGAGTGCTCGGAGAGAGCGCGACCCCCATCCCAACGACCGCTCCCACGACTGGCGCCGAGACGACGCCCACGCCTTGACGGCCGTAGACCCCTCCCCAGGAAATGGGCCGCCTGTCACCTCGTGGCCTCCCACAATTCGCGCCTGCTATACTCCGCTGGCCTTGTCAGATCGCCAATGATCGAGCCCGGCCGCGGCGGCACGTACGCCATCCTCTTCACGGAGATCGGCCTCTCGCTCCTGGTGACCACGCTGATTGGCGTGCTGGTCGGGTACTGGGCCGACGGGCAACTGGGTACCCTCCCGATTTTCGTGATCGTGGGCTTCCTCGCCGGCGCCGGAGCCGGGACGATGATCATCTACCGCCTGGTCACCAAGTTCCTCAAGACGATCGAGTAACCGGTCGAGCCGACCGGTACGACGGACCCGAGCGCGGCGTCAAGCCGCGCTCCTGTGTGTGGAGGCAGCGTGTCGAGCGAGCAGGTCGCCGCGGAAGCGCCCGGATCGAGATCCGGTAGCCGCCGCTCACGCTGGCTGCTGTTGATCGGGGCCGTGATCGTGGTCGACATCATCGCGATCCTGTTGGTTCCGCCGTTTCCCAAGGGTGGCGCGCCCGGGGATCCCTGCGACTTTCCGGTCTGCCTCATCGAGAGCACGCTGGAGTTTCCCGCGCCGCATACCCTCGTCGACCTGGCACCCGGGTCTGCGCCAGGTGCCGAAGCGCTGGTGACCTTCCACCCGGTCATCAGCAACACGATCTTCACGATGTGGATCGTGATGGCCCTGGTCCTGGTCGGGGCGATCCTGATGACCCGCGGCACACGACTGATCCCGGGTCGCGCCCAGAACCTGTTCGAATGGGCCTACGAGTTCCTGAGCGACTTCGGGATCGGTCTCGCCGGGCCCAAGGCACGCCCCTACATCCCGATCTTCGCGGGCCTCTTCATCCTGACCTTGTTCAGCAACTGGAGCGGGCTCGTGCCGCCGGTCGGCAAGATTGAGTTGCTGCGCGCCCCATCGAGCGACGTCAACATCACGATCGGGATGGCGCTCGTGAGTTTCTCGATCTTCCACATCGAAGGATTCCGGCACCTGGGCGCGCGCGGCTACCTCGGCAAGTTCTTCCCGATCGGCGAGTTCCGCAACGGCGTCGGTGCCGGGTTCATCGCCATGTTCGTCGGCCTCATCGAGCTCATGCTGGAGTTCGTCAAGCCGGTTACGCTGTCGATGCGGTTGTTCGGCAACATCTACGGCGGCGAGGTCGCCCTCGGGGTCATTACCGCCCTCACGATCGCCATCATTCCCGTTGGGCTGATCGGGCTGGAGCTGATGCTCACGGCCATCCAGGCGCTCATCTTCAGCGTGCTGACGCTCATGTTCATCGTGCTCGCGATCGAGAGCCATCATGACGAGGAGGGTCACGTCGAGCAGGAGGCACCAGGCCAGGCCCACGGTTCAGAACCAGCGAGGCTCCAGCCCGCACACTGACGCCACCCCATTCGCGCCCAGAACCCAGGTCCCAATCATCCCGGGTCAACCGCCCGGGGAGCAGGAGGAAACCACAACATGGAGCACATCGGCGCCGGACTCGCCGCACTCGGGGTCTTCGGACCCGGCATCGGCATCGGAATCCTGGCAGGCATGTCCGCACAAGCCATCGGGCGCAACCCCGACGCTGCCGGACAGATCCGCGGCATCGCGATCATCCTCGCGGCATTCGCCGAGGGCCTCGGCGTTCTCGCGATCGTCGTCGGCCTGCTCGCGATCTTCATCAAGTAGCCGACCGGGCAGGGAGAACGCATCGTGGATCTGCTTGCCGTCGCGTCTGGCGTCGGGCGACAGGTCGCCCGCCTGGCCGCGGAGGGCGAGGCCGAGGCCCTGTTCCAGGTCAACCTGTTCTCGGTGATCATCGCCGCGGCCAACGCCGTCTTCTTCCTGGTGATCATCTGGACCTTCGCGTTCAAGCCGGTATCGAAGATGCTGGCTGACCGCAAGGCCCGCATCGAGCAGGGTCTGGCGGACGCCGAACAGGCCCGGCTGGACCGCGCCAATGCGGAGACCGAGCGCGTCGCCACGCTTACCGAGGCGCGGCGCGAGGCAAACGAGATCCTGGCCCGTGCCCAGAAGGTGGCCCAGGAAACGCGGGACGCGGACATCGCGGCCACCAAGGAGGAGCTCGAGCGGTTACATGTTCGGGCCGCTGCGGACATCGAGGCCGAGAAGGTGCGGGCGATCTCCGACGTGCGCGCCGAGGTTGCCGATCTGGCGTTGCTGGCCGCCGGTCGCGTGGTCGGCGAGACCATGTCCACTGAGCGCGAGCGCCGCCTTGTCGAAGAATTCCTGCGCAGCCCCGCCGTCGGCGGCAAGAACGGCTGATGGCACGCCGCGAATCTGCAGCGCGTCGCTATGCCGAGGCCGCCTTTGCGGTGGCCACGCGTGACAACACGGTTGAAACGTGGCGTTTGGAGCTGGACGCGGCGGCGGAGATCGTCGCAGTGGACCGGATCGGGCGCACCCTGGCCAACCCGTCCATTCCGTTCGCGTCGCGAGTGCTCACGGCCGAGGCGACGCTGGGCCAGATCGTTGGGCGACCGGTCCTCAACCTGATCGGACTGATGCTGCGGCGTGGGCGAATCATGGAGCTCCCTCGACTCGCCGCAGAGTTCCGGGCGCTGGACAACCGGCGCAGGGGCATCACCCTCGCCACGGCCACGAGTTCGTCCCCCATCAGCGCCGACGAGCATCGCGCGCTGGTGCAGCGACTCGAACAGTTCACCGGCGGCAGCGTTGAACTCGACACGGCGGTCGATCCCACCCTGCTCGGGGGTCTCGTCGTGCGCGTCGGCGACCGCCTGATCGACGGAAGCGTCCGCAGCCGCCTGGAGCGGTTGCGGGTTCAGCTCGTTTCGGGCGCTATCTAGCGCCGTCTGAGGAGAGATAACACCGATGGCCATCCGTTCCGACGAGATCACCAGCATCATCAAGGCCGCGATCGACGCATTCGATTCGGGCGTCGAGACGCGTAGCGTCGGAACGGTCGTGGAGGTCGGCGACGGGATCGCCCAGATCTACGGTCTCGACGGCGCCCTGGCGTCCGAGATGCTGGAGTTCCCCAACGGGGTGATGGGCATGGCCCTCAACCTCGAGGAGGAGACGGTCGGTGCGGTCCTCCTGGGGAACGCCAGCGCGATCAAGGAAGGCGACACGGTCAAGACGACCGGGCGCGTCGTGGAAGTGCCCGTCGGGGTGGGCCTCCTCGGGCGAGTCGTCGATTCGCTGGGGCGTCCGCTTGATGACAAGGGCCCGATCGCCTCGACAAAGACTCGACCTGTGGAGCGCATCGCCCCTGGCGTCATCGTCCGCAAGTCGGTGGACACGCCGGTCCAGACCGGGATCAAGGCGATCGATGCGCTGATCCCGATTGGGCGCGGCCAGCGCGAGCTGATCATCGGGGATCGCCAGACCGGCAAGACGGCCCTCGCCATCGACACGATCATCAACCAGAAGGGCAAGGGCCTTGTTTGCATCTACGTGGCGATCGGGCAGAAGCTGTCGACCGTAGCCAACACCGTGGCGATCCTGGAGCAATACGGCGCCATGGATCACACGATCGTCGTCGTGGCCGGTGCCGACGATCCGGCCCCGCTCCAGTACCTCGCGCCCTATAGCGGCGTGGCCATGGGCGAGGAGGTCATGGAGAACGGCGTCGAGGTAGCCGGGCAGGGACTCGTCAAGGATGCCCTGTGCGTCTACGACGATCTCAGCAAGCACGCGTGGGCCTATCGCGAGATGTCCCTCCTGCTGCGCCGGCCACCCGGTCGGGAAGCCTACCCGGGCGATGTCTTCTACCTCCACAGCCGGCTCCTGGAGCGGGCCGCGCGGCTCAACGACGAGAACGGGGGCGGTTCGCTGACGGCCCTTCCGATCATCGAGACGCAGGCCGGCGACGTGTCGGCCTACATCCCGACGAACGTCATCTCGATCACCGACGGGCAGATCTTCCTCGAGACGGACCTGTTCAACGCGGGTCAACGACCCGCCCTGAACATCGGCATCTCCGTGTCGCGCGTCGGCTCGGCCGCCCAGACCAAGGCGATGAAGAAGGTCGCCGCTCCGCTCAAGCTGGACCTGGCGCAATACCGTGCCCTGGCCGCGTTTGCGCAGTTCGCATCCGACCTCGACAAGGCCACCCGCGACCAGCTGACCCGCGGCGAGAAGCTGTCGGAGATCGTCAAGCAACCGCAGTACCAACCGCTGGGCGTGGAGAAGCAGGTCGCCATCCTGTACGTTGCCACGACGGGCAAGCTGGACGACGTGCCGACGCCGCGGGTGCGCGAGTTCGAGTCCCAGTTCTATCGTTTCCTGGAAACGGAACGGCCGGCCATCCTGACCGAACTCGCCGCCGGCAAGGTCCTGACAGACGACCTCAGCGCGGCCCTGCTCGAGGCCACCGACGCCTTCCGAACGTCGTTCCTGGCCTAGCTGTGATTCACGGACACGTTGTTGACAAGGGTCGGTCGGTGACCATCCTCCGCCGTCGGGCGTGCCTCTCAGACTGCAGATCGTGGCCCACGGCTCGAGCTCGGTCCTCGTCGGGCGGGATCCGTGCGTGGCAGGCACGGCTCGGCGGCTCAGTGGGTGTCTTCGGGGCCTACGCCCGCGTCCTGCAGTCTGCCAG
>JANNQZ010000153.1:0-5656 GCA_031401015.1 Chloroflexota bacterium
CGACGTCCTCGTCGTCGACGGCCGTGCAGAAGCGGGTCTTCCCATCGGGTAGCTCCTGCCGTTTCCAATCCTTTCCCTTGATCTTGAGCAGGACGTCGACGTCGAGGATCACGCCTGGCTTGAGGCCGCTGAAGTCGACCGTGATCTGCCCCACGTCGTCATTGACCTTGAACGGTCGGTAGGCCGCGTAGAGGGGCGGCAGGATCTCAAAGATCTTGAGCGGGGGAGTGCCCGGCGGGTTCGCCGCAAGGGTACGGCTGTCGCTGCTCCGCGGATCCAGCGGCGGGACCCGATCGGGATCGACCGCGCCGCCCGGAAAGAGCTTCTTGATCGGGTTGCCCGGCAGTTCCTGGTTATAGTCAACGACGGCGAAATCGCGGAAGCGTGCGTCAAATGACAGCTGGGCATTGACGGCCTCCGAGAACGCCCGGTGCCCGACGCGACCCCTGATCGACTGCCATGCCTTGGCGATGGCCGACGCGCCGCCGGCTTCCTGCTCCATGAACAGGGGCCACGCGAACGACCGGTAGGCGTTGGTCGATTGGGTGCTCTGCATCGACAGCGGTGTCGCCTGGAATCCGAGGTATCGCTCGTGCGTACCTCCCTCCTGGGCTCCCGCACCAGGGACGAAGTGCCACTCCGCCCAGGTGGCCGATGCCTCGTAGAACCAGTGATAGCTGGAGCCGCTGAATCCCCCGGCCCGGTTGTAGGCGAACTGGAGGACGTGGAAGAACTCGTGCGCGAGTGTGGCCTCCACGATACCCTCGGCAATGAGCGCGCGGTTGATTACCACATAGGCGCTGGTCGCCCGGGATGCGGCCACCCCCTCGAAGTCGAGTGACCACGGAGTGACGCCGAATCGACCGGGCGCCGCGCATCGGCCCCCCCGCGTCACGCAGGTGCTGACCAGGTAGATGTCGATCCGATCGCTGCCGCCGCGATCCGGGCCACCGAGATCCTTGATCGGGTCGCGGCCCATGAAGGCGGTCTCTTCCGCCCACAGCCGCTCCATGATCGTCGCGACGGTGATGATTTCGTTCTCGATATCGGTGCCACACGGTCCCCACACGCGGAATGGATACCCGCCATCGAGGTACCCCCAGCCGGTGGTGCAGACCACGCTGGCGGCAGTGCGTGTTGTCGCGAAGGCAGCTCGGGCGGCGACGACTGACGATCCAGCCCTCGCCGGGGCGCTGGCCACGGTGGCACCGGACCCAAAGAAGACGCTCTGGGGGTCGGTCGGTCGGACGAGGAACGGCCGGAGTTCGGCGGCAATCTCCGGCGGGAGCGTTTCAAGCTGGTCAAGGGCGAGAGCCAGGGCGGCGGCATCCTCGGACCAGTTGGGGCTGTCGTACTCGGCCGGGAGGCGCGGATCACCGAAGATCGCGTAGATCCGGTAGAGCAGCGCGGTGGTTTCGTCCAGATCTCCAGCTTCCACATCCGCGAGGATCTTGTCGGCGGAGGTCGGCGCGGTGAGGACTTCGATCGACGGCCCGGGCTCGTCGGGGACCGCCGGGGACGGCGGCGCCTGGGCTGACCCGGCGGGAGCGGAGGCGGCGGGCGACCCGGCGGGTTCCCCGCTTGCCGGGCCGGCGCTCGGAGTTGCCTGCGCGATCGGCGCCGGACTTGGACCGGGCGCACAGGCACCGCCGACCAGCGCGATAACGATCGCGATCGATGCCACCCGCAATCGCACCCCTGCCCGCACGAGGGCCGCCGTCAGTCGACCATCAGCCAAGGACCTGCACGTCGACAACGGTGCAGGTTGTCCCGGTCACGCCGTGCGCATCCTGGAACGGCGTCCCGAAGCGATACGCCTCGCCCGGGGCCAGCGCGGGCGTCTCCTGCTCGGCCTCGGCGTAGACGATCCCGGCCTCGTCAACGAAGCGGACGCGGATCCGGTAGGCGTGCGACGTCGAGTCGGTATTCCGGATCACCCCGATCGATCCCACGGATCCGGTCTGGAGGAAGCACTCGTCGATGGTGATCGTGAATGCCTGGCTGTTGCCGGGCGGTGCAGCCGATGATGCAGGGGCCGGCTCCGACGCCACCGGGCCGGTTGGCGGTATCCCGGAGGCCTCGATCGAGCCCATGATGTGCTCGAGGTAGCCGAGGTCGGCCTGCCCGACGCCCTGGAACACGACCGCGATCAACCCGGTGGAGCCTGCCGGCGAGATCGCGATCGCGAGGACGAATGCGTCGGTATTGCCGCCGCAGCCGGACCAGCCCTTGAACGCGGACATGTAGCCAGCCTCGGAGGCTTCCTCGACCGGATCCCCGGTGCAGGATCCGGTGAAGTCGTCGCTCTCGACCACCGAACGTGGGGTGGAACCGGGGGCGTTCGCCGCGATCCCGACAGCGACCCCGGGAACCGTGAAATCCGACCCGACCCCGGCAACCGCGGGGCCGGCCACGACGACCGTCCCGATCCGCGCGCCGGCTTCCTCCCACGGGAGGGTGGCCTGCTCGGTCCAGGTCGATGGCACCTCGAACGAGAACGTGCCTGCGTCATCGGTGATTCGCGTCCAGGTCGTCCCGGGGGGCGCTGCCGGAAGCGCGTCGCCGAGAATCCACCCTATGGTCAGACCAATCGCATCGGAGGCAGGGGCATCGGTCGCAAACGGGTCTGTGGCCGGTGCCGCTGCCGTCGCGGCCGCAGGCGCACCCGTGGCTACGGCTGCAACCGGCGTCGAAACTGGCCCCCCGCCTGAGCAGGCGGCAAGCACATCACTGATGGCGACGACGAGCGCTGGCAGGATCGCTCGCCGTCGCACAGACCCACTCACAATCGTGACGGGAACCTGGCAGAGACCTTACATCCGGCCCGCAGCGATGGCTCCGATTTGCTTCGAGACGTCGATCGCCTCGTCCTCGGTGAGATCGGCACCGCCGGAGATGCTGATCACGAGGAGGGCGTCACCCTTGAGTACCATGAGTCCCGTGTTCTGGACGATGGCGGCCGTGTCGCCGATCCCTGACACGTCAATCGATGAAGGGTCGCTGGTAAAAGCATCGTAGAGCGGGCCGGCCTGCGCGGTCGTCCAGGACCAGGCGGCCAGCGGATCGCCGGAGTCGCTCTCGACAATGCAGTTGTCCGGCGGCCCGGGAAACACCGTTGCTTTGACCGACGGCACGTTGAAGATCACAGCAAGCTCTTCGGCCGTGACGAGCTCGCAGACACCGGCGGCACTGCCACCCCCGCCACCCGCCGGCGCGTTCGTGGCTGGTGCGGCGGTCGCTGGAGCGTCCGTGGCGGCTATAGCATCCGTCGCCGCTTCGGTCGGCCCCGTGGTCGCCGCGGACCCCGCATCCGTGGGCGCCGTAGTCGCGGTCCCGCCGCCCCCGCCTCCGCACGCGGCGAGGGTGACGGCGACCATGATCGCGAGCATCGGGTTCAAGCGCCGGAAATCCGTCATGACTGCTTCCTCCCTGGGGCTGGCTGTCCTGGTGTTAGAGGGCCAGGCATCCTCATCGATCCGCGGAGAACGTCGCGCGGACATCGATCTGCGGGTTTTCGAGACCACCCGCCACCATGCCGTCGATGCCCGAGCACGAGAATGTCCCTTCGAGCCCTGATCCGTCGTTCGTGGTGACCTCGAATCGGCAGCCCGACGCGCGTCCTCCAGCGGAGAGAACCACGGGCGATGTGAGATTGAACCCAGGCCCCGCCTCGGCCTCCAGGACGATGGTCAGCGCGGTTGCGTCCTGGCCCTCACCCGATCCATAAAACAGGAGGGTCGCGCCGTTGGTCGTAGAGGACGCGCCCGGGATCAGCGCCAGATCCACGTTCAGGCTCTTGTCGCCAGACACCTCGAGGTGGACCGTTCCAGCCGCGTACAGGCCATCCGCGATATCGGGCAGGTCCCCGCCGCCTCCGGCCGCCGGCGGCTGGGTTGGCGTCTCACCGGCCGCTGTCTCGCCTGAGTTGGTGCCATCTCCGCCACCATCGGTACCGCTGCCGCCCGTTCCGCCGCCGCAGGCGGCGAAGGAGAGCAGCGCCAGTAGCGCCAGGACCAGACTGGTGTTCGAGCGTCCAGTTCGCGGGGTCACGGCATCCTCCTGCTGATCGGCACGGTCCAAGAATCGACGTGGACTCACCTGGCTCCCTCCATCGCATCATCGTCGATGCGGCCAGGCCCGACGCTGACCGCCTCGACGATCCGTTCAACCTCAATTCCGGCCATTTCGGTCACCCGGGCAACGAGCTCGCCGTCGGCCTCCATGACGTGACAGCCCATCTCGTCGCCGCAGTGTACGGGCGCGTCATCGTGCCGTTCTGACCGTCAGCGCGGTACCCGGTTTAGGCGAGAACGTCAACCGGCCGTGATCCCCCACGTCCACCCAGGGCGCGCCCAAGGGCATCGCGAACGTCCGACGGGGAAGGGGCGCCGTCGAAGGGTCCGGCGTAGGTCTGGGGCGCTCCGATCGTGATCGACGGGGGCCCGCGATCAGGCCCCATGCGCCGGGCGGTGCGCCAGGTACTCGAGGAAGTCGAGCTTGGTGACGACGCCCACCGGACGGTTGCCGCGGAACGCCACGAGCGCGGCCGCGCCACCGGACAGCAAGGCGAACGCCTCGTCGAGCGTCGCGGTCGCCTCGACCAGCGGCAGCGGCCGGTCCATCACCTCACCGACGGTCCGCTCCACTACCGTCGGATCGCGGAAGGCCCGTTCCAGCAGTCCCTTCTCGGTGATCGAGCCGACGAACGCCGCCAATTCGTCGCCATCGGGCGCCTCGGACACGGGGAGCTGGCTGATCCCGTACTCCTGCAGGACGGCAATCGCCGCCCCGACGCGCTGCGTCGTACGGGCGAGCACGATGTCGGGCAGCAGCCCGGCATGGTGCCTGTCCGCGAGCAGGTCCGCGATACGGACGACCGCACCGGTCGTCGCCATCAGGCCGTTGGCACGCATCCACTCATCGTTGTAGAGCTTGGAGAGGTAGTTCCGGCCGCTGTCGGGAAGCAGAACGACGACGACCCCGTGGCGACCGTCATCCGTCTCCGTGAGTTCGCCGACGACCTCTCGTGCGGCGACCAACGCGGTGCCGCACGACCCCCCGGCGAGGATCCCCTCTTCGCGGGTCAACCGGCGGGCCATCGCGAAGGCGTCGCGATCGCTGACCCGCACCCAGCGATCGACCAACGACGGGTCGTAGGTGCCCGGGAAGAAGTCCTCCCCCACCCCTTCGGTCAGGTACGGCCGCGCGGTGTCGCCGGACAGGACGCTGCCTTCGGGATCCGCGCCGATCACCTGGATGGCGGGGTTGCGCTGGCGGAGGGCGCGCGCCGCCCCAGAGATCGTGCCGCCAGTCCCGACGCTGGCCACGAAGTGGGTGATCCGGCCTTCGGTCCCCTCCCAGATCTCCGGGCCGGTCGTTCGCTCGTGGGCCGCCGGGTTCTCCATGTTCCAATACTGGTCCGGCTTGAACGCGCCTGGGATGTCCCGGGCCAGTCGCGCGGCCACCGAGTAGTAGCTCTCCGGTGATTCGGGGGCCACGTTGGTGGGACACAGGACAACCTGCGCGCCGTATGCCCGGAGCAGCTGCTGCTTCTCCGAGGACTGCTTATCGGCCATCACGAAGATGCAGCGATAGCCCTTGAGGGCGGCCGCGATCGCCAGGCCGTGCCCGGTGTTGCCGCTGGTGGGCTCGATGA
>JANNQZ010000154.1:0-5126 GCA_031401015.1 Chloroflexota bacterium
GCGCGATCCCCAGTGGATGGGCCCGGTCTTTCACTTCCTCGGCCTGAGCGTCGGGATGATCACGCATGATGCATCGTTCCTGTTCGAGCCCGGTTACCCGACCTCCGACGAGCGGCTGGTCAACCTGAAGCCGGTGACCCGTCGCGAGGCCTACGCAGCGGACATCACGTATGGCACCAACAATGAGTTCGGGTTCGATTACCTGCGCGACAACATGGTCACTGAGCTCGACCAGCGGGTCCAGCGCCAGCGTAGCTTTGCGATCGTCGACGAAGTCGACAACATCCTGATCGACGAGGCACGGACACCGCTGATCATCAGCGGGCAGGCGGAGGAATCGGCGGACCTCTACTTCACCTTCGCCCGCCTCGTGCCCCGCCTGAAGGAGCGCCCGGAGGGCGCGGAGGAGGGCGGCGATTACGCCATCGATCTCAAGGACAAGGCGGTCTCCTCCACCGAAGAGGGGATCGCGAAAATGGAAGGCTGGCTCGGCGTCGAGAACATGTACGACGCCGACCCCAGACTCGCCCGCCACTTCGAACAGGCGCTGCGCGCCCACGCGCTCTACCGGCGGGACCGCGACTACATCGTCAAGGACGGCGAGATCGTCATCGTCGACGAGTTCACTGGCCGCCAGATGCCGGGCCGGCGTTGGAGCGAGGGGCTCCACCAGGCGATCGAGGCCAAGGAGGGCCTCCGCGTCCAGCGCGAGAGCGTCACGCTCGCCACGATCACCTTCCAGAACTACTTCCGGCTGTACGACAAGCTGGCCGGCATGACCGGTACGGCGATGACGGAGGCCGAGGAATTCTTCAAGATCTACCAGCTTGAGGTGGTCGCGGTGCCCACCCATCGCGACATGATCCGCGACGACGCCTCCGACCTGGTCTTCCGCGACGAGCCGGGCAAGTTCAACGCGCTGATTGACGAGATTGTCGAGATGCAGGAGTTGGGTCGACCGGTCCTCGTCGGCACGATCACCGTCGAAAAGTCCGAGATGCTGGCGACCATGCTCAAGCGCCGGGGCATCAAGCATGAGGTCCTCAACGCCAAGTTCCACGAAAAGGAATCCGGGATCGTGGCTCAGGCCGGCCGCACGGGCGCGGTCACGATCGCCACCAACATGGCCGGCCGTGGCACGGACATCCTGCTCGGCGGCAACCCCGCCGGTCTCGCGTCCGAGTTGCTGCACAAGCGTGGCCTCAACCCGGCTGAGGTGGACAAGGCGACCTACGATGCCGCGCTCGGCGAGGCGAAGCTGGTGACCCAGGAAGATCATGAACGGGTCGTCGGCGTGGGCGGCCTGCACATCATCGGCACAGAGCGCCACGACTCGCGCCGCATCGATAACCAGCTGCGCGGCCGCGCCGGCCGCCAGGGCGACCCTGGGTCTTCGCGCTTCTACCTGTCCCTTGAGGACGACCTGATGAAGCGCTTTGCCAGCGAGCGGGTGACCGGGCTGATGGAGCGTCTTGGGCTGGACGACGATGTCGCCATCGAATCCCGCCTCGTCAGCAAGACGATCGAGTCCGCCCAGAGCCGCGTCGAAGGCTTCAACTTCGACATCCGCAAGCGCGTCGTCGAATTCGACGACGTGATCAACAAGCAGCGCGAGACCATCTACGCGGAGCGCGACAAGGTGCTCCACAACGAGGACCTGGCCGAAACTGTCCAGGCGTTCCTCGACGAGGAGGTCGCTGCCCTGATTGAGACGCACCTCATCGGCGAGGACCCGCATGAGTGGAACCTCGACGGACTGTCCCACGCGCTGCTGACCATGGGGCTCTCCGGTGCCGGCACGTTACCTGACGAGCTGTGGGACATCGGTGGGCGCGATCTGATCGCCGACCATGTCCGCAGGCTCGCCGAGGACCGGCTGGCGGCCCGCGTCGCGGAGGTCGGCGAAGCGGACTGGGCGATGGTCGAGCGACTCGTCCTGATCCGCACGATCGACTCGCTCTGGGTGGAGCACCTGACCGAGGTTGATGACATGCGCCGCGGGATCGGCCTGCGCGGGTATGCCCAGCAGGACCCGCTCAACGAGTTCCGTCGTGAGGCCTATCGGCTGTACGAGGAACTCGGCGACCTGATCCGCCACGGTGTGGCGTCATCGATCTTCCGGGTCACGGTGACTCGCGGACAGGGCCAGGGCACCGGCCCGGACCCGGCCGTTGCGGCATCGCTGGCTCGCGGGGCGGCCGCGCTGCGCGGCGCGGCGGGTCGCGCGGCCGGCGGCGGCGTGGCCGCGGCCTCCAGAACGGCGACGTCGCAACTCGGCGCCGGAACAGGTCCGCAGGCCCGGCCCATTCGCGAGTCGCTCGGGGATCAGGTCATCTCCGGCCCCTCCGGAAGCCCTGCGGGAGGCGGGCCCAGACCCGGCTATGCGCCCGGTGGGCAACGCATCGGGCGCAACGATCCGTGCTGGTGCGGCTCCGGAGCGAAATACAAGAAGTGCCACGGCCGCTGAGCTGAGCCGGTGGCCCGCGACCTGATCCGCCTGGCGGGCTGCCTGTGCCTCGGTGCCGCCCTTGTCGGTGGCTACACCACGTGGCGGGTTTGGTCCGAGGGCCAGCGCGACGATCTCCGCCCGGCAGACGCGATCGTCGTCATGGGCGCCGCGCAGTACGACGGACGCCCGTCGAGGGTGTTCGCCGCACGACTCGACCATGGGATCTCGCTCTACTTCGCCGGGCAGGCGCCTCGCCTGGTCCTGACCGGCGGCAAGGCGGAGGGCGACCGGACGACCGAGGCCGCGGCCGGTCGCGCCTACGCCATCGCGCTGGGGGTGCCGGCCGAGGCCATCCTCGTTGAAGACCGCAGTCGGACAACGGTCGAATCCATTCGTGCCGTGGCGGTCCTGCTGGAGGCCAATCAGGCGTTCAGCGCAATCTTTGTGTCTGATCGGCCGCACATGTTGCGGGTGCTCCGCATCGCGGCCGACGAGAGCATCACCGCGTGGGGATCGCCGACCAGGACCAGCCCGATCGAAGCTGATCTCGTTGGCCAGGTGGACGCCATCGTGCACGAACTTGGCGCCCTGGCGCACTACTTCGTGACGGGCGGGTCATCCTGATCTGGGATTCCGTTCAATTGCAGCCTGAAACAACCCGATTTCCCTCTTGGCGACTGCGGGTTGGCCCCGTATACTGTGCCAAAACCCGCCGATCCGGGCCGTCCCCAGCCCCGGCAACACCAGTGCCCCACGCCCCGTTCACCCTGCCCCGCACCAGAGAGAGGGAGTCCGTGAAGCAGGCCGAGGAAGCATCGTTTGTCGATCTAATTGCTTGTGAGCGTGACTGCCGGACGTGCAGCTACGCCGCAGCCCTCGACTGTGACGGCAACTGTGGCGTTTGCCCACACAACGGCTACTGTCCATGCGTGAACCCCGTCGTCGCCCGAAGCAAGACGGCCTTGCGGCTCATCGAGCTGCGGCCCATCCTGCTCCAGGATCTGCAGGTCCGGAACTAGGTGGAAGCGTCCGCCATCCGGGACCTGGCTGAACGGATCCGGTCGACCTCGGGGCATCTTTGACCTCGAGACCAAGGCCAGCCGGGTCGCCGAACTCGAGGCACTGACCCAGGAACCGGGATTCTGGGATGACCGCCGGCGGGCCCAGGGCATCCTTCGAGATGCGGACGGTCTCCGTGGTGAGGGGGCAACCTGGGCTGAACTCAACGGCCGGGCTGATGACCTGCTGGCCGCCATCGAGTTGCTCGCCGAAGCCCCCGATGCCGATCTCGAGGCCGAGCTGGAACGGGATGCCGCGTCGCTCGAGATCGACTACCTGCGGGAACGAACCGCGCTCTTGTTCTCGGGCGAATACGACGAGCGACCGGCTCTCCTTTCGATCAGCGCCGGCGCCGGAGGGACCGAGGCGACCGACTGGACCGAGATGCTCCTGCGGATGTACCTGCGCTGGGCGGAGCGACATCGCTATCCGACGGAGATCCTGGATCAACAGGAGGGCGAGCAGGCCGGTCTCAAGAGTGTGACGGTGGCCGTGAACGGCAGGCGCGCGTACGGCTGGCTGCGTGCCGAGCGAGGCGTCCATCGGCTGGTCCGGATCAGTCCGTTCGACTCCCAGAACCGCCGCCAGACCACGTTCGCGCTCGTGGAAGTCCTCCCCGAGGCCGACGAAGACGTCGAGATCGAGCTCGACTGGGACCAGATCCGGGTGGACACCTTTCGGTCGCAGGGCGCCGGGGGGCAGCACGTCAACAAGACCGACTCTGCCGTCCGCCTCACACACCTTCCGACAGGAACCGTCGCGCAGAGCCAGAACGAACGCTCGCAAACCCAAAACAAGGAGATGGCGATCAAAGTCCTCAAGGCTCGCCTGCTGGAGCAGGCCCTCGAGGAGAAGGAGGCGGCGGTGCGCAAGCTCAAGGGCGAGCATGTCGAGGCCGGCTGGGGCAACCAGATCCGCAGCTATGTCCTGCACCCTTACCAGATGGTCAAGGATCTTCGCACCGCATACGAGACCGGCAATACGAGCGCCGTGCTGGACGGCGACCTCGATGCGTTCATGCAGGCTGAGCTGGAGCGGGCGTTGGGCGACGAACCGGTCGCATGATGCCGGTCACCGATGGGGCAACCGGGCGGGCAAGCACAGCCCGCGCCGATGACTTGGCCTGCCGACCTGCCCAAGCCGACGAGATCGACGCCTGCGCCGGGATCTGGCGACTGTCGATCAACGACTATGTGGGGCGCCTGGGACAGGACGAGATCCCGCCGGAGATGCCCCACCTCGTGCGCCTCTTCACCCACCTCCAGGCCACCGATCCCGAGCGATTCATGGTGGCCACGGCGCCGCAAGAGCCGGCCGGGCGCATCGTGGCGTTCGGATCCGCGATCCTGCGGGAACGCCTGTGGTACCTGTCCATGCTGTTCGTCCTGCCCGCGTTTCAGGGCGGCGGCCTTGGCCGCACGCTCCTGTCGCGTCTCCTTCCATCGGACGAAGCTGTGGTCCGAGCCACCGCGACGGACAGCGCGCAGCCCATCGCCAACGCCCTGTATGCCTCGATCGGTATGGCGCCGCGCATGCCGCTGTTCAATCTGACCGGCCTCCCGGAACGGCCTGCCGCGTTCGGGTCGCTCCCGTCGGGGGTGGTTCCGGTCGCGTTCGA
>JANNQZ010000155.1:0-7153 GCA_031401015.1 Chloroflexota bacterium
AGGCATTCCAGGTCGAGCTGCGGGCCTGGGAGACGGTGTACAACACGATCCGTCCCCACCAGTCGCTGGGCTATCTGACCCCGGCCGAATACCTGGCCTCCGTCGGGGTCAATGTGTAACGGACGTACTGGACGAGTACACTCGTTTGACACCCCCCGGGGCCCGACATATCATCCGCCCGACGACGACGCGCCGTGCGCTTTCGGGCGCCAGGCGCGTTTGCGTGCCTTTCAGGGGTAGCGACAGACCGTCCCCGAGGCCGGATGGAGAGGATCCCGAACAGTCCCGATGAAGCAGACGTATCAGCCCAAGAAGCGCCACCGCGCCAAGGAGCATGGCTTCCGCGCCAGGATGCGATCGGCCGGCGGCCGGCGGGTCGTGGCAACGCGCCGTGCCCGCGGCCGAAAGCGGCTGACAGCCTGACCATCGGGCGCGGCACGAACACGCCGCGGCTCGTGATGCTTTCCCGCCCGCAGGACTTCGCGGCGATCCAGGAGGGCGGGGCCAGCCGGTCCCACCCACTCCTGACCGCCCGGTTCCGGCGGACCGACCTGGAGACGATTCGCTTCGGGCTCGCGACCGGCCGAGCCCTCGGCGGTGCGGTCGTCCGCAATCGTGTCCGTCGCCGTCTTCGCGAGGCGCTCAGGGCGATGGCGCCCGCGCTCCAGCCAGGCTGGGACGTCCTCATCATCGCCCGGCCATCGATCGTGACGGCCGACCATGACACGATGGTCGGAGCGTTGCGCCGGACCCTCAGCAAGGGCGGCGCACTCGGAGGATCCGCGGGTTGAAGCGAATCGGAATCGGAATGATCAGGCTCTATCGCATCGCCTTTGTCTGGCTGCCGCAAAGCTGTCGCTTCGAGCCCACATGCTCGCACTACACCGAGCAGGCGATCGCCAAATACGGTTTGATCAAGGGGAGTTGGATGGGTGCCCGGCGCATTGCCCGCTGCCACCCCTGGAACCCAGGCGGCTATGACCCGGTCCGCTAGCGAGGCGCCCCCCCTGTGACTTCCCGACGATCGGCCTGGAGCAGGGTCGCGCCCTTGATCCTCATGCTGGTGGTGGCCGTTTTGGTCTCCGCCTGCGCGACTGGGGACCCGGGCGCGTCCGGTGGCGTTCTCGCATCACCCACTCCAGCGCCTCCGCTGACGGCCGCCCAGCCTGGCGCAGATCCCGTCAGCCTCCTGTCGTGGGCCTTCACGCCGATCTTCCAGGCCATGTTCATCGTCCTGGTCGCGGTCTATGCGTTCCTCGAAGGCCTGGGCGTTCCTGCGGCCATCGGCTGGTCCATCGTGGTCCTGACCCTCGTTGTTCGCGCGCTGGTCATCCCGCTGTATCGCAAACAGCTCGTCTCGCAACGCCGGATGCAGCTGCTCCAGCCGGAGATCAAGGAGATCACTCGCCGGTTCAAGGGCGACCAGATGAAGGCCAGGCTCGCCCAACAGGAGCTGTTCAAGGAACGCGGCGTCAGCCCATTTGCCGGTTGTCTGCCCCTGCTGCTCCAGATGCCGCTGCTATTCATCATCTACTCGGTTATCCAGAATGGCCTGACCAATCAGGACCCGCGGGCGATGCTCAACGTGTTCGGGGTCCAGATCGTGGATCTCCAGTGCTCCAACGTCGTCAACGGGGTCATCGATGCGACAAGGCCATGCATCGATACCTTGATCCCGGCGCTCGGCAACCTCGACGTCAGTCGACCATCCACCTTTTTCGAGATCGGTCTGGGCGGCTTTGTCCTGGGGCTGAGCATCCTGGCCATCGCCTCCGCAATGCTCCAGTTGGTGCAGTCGCGAATGATGCTGCCGATCAGCACGAACGAGGACGACCAGAACACCCGAATCCAGCGCCAGACGATGCTGTTCCTACCGCTGATTTCCGTGGCCTACGGTGGGTTCCTCCCAGCAGGGCTGTTCATCTACTGGATTACCGCCACGATCTTCTCAATCGCCCAGCAGTACCTGATTGTTGGCTGGGGCGGGATGTTCCCCTTCTTCGGCTGGTCTCCGGCCTTTGCCGCCAACCACACCCCGCGCTTCCCGGTGGCGATGCCACCTCCACCTGAGCCAGGCAAGCGATCGGCCATACTGACCGACGCCGACAAGAAGTCGACGGCTGCATCGACGATCCGCCCCCGCGAGCGGGGCCGTCAAGGCCGACGAGGGAGACGACGCTGACCATGAGCGAGTACCAGGAATTCACCGGTAAGACTGTCGAGGAAGCGTTGCGGTTTGCGCGTGAGGCGTTCAGCGCAGAGCTCAACGACCTCGACTTCGAGATCCTCACGCCGGGCAGTCGGGGTGTCCTGGGGATGGGCGCCGAACCCGCCCGGATCGTGGCAGCGCCTCGTGCCGCGCTGGGCGGGGCTGCCCCGAAGCGTGAAGCTGCGGCCGCCCAGCCACTTCCCCAGCCACCGCCGCGACCGCGCGACGACCGACCGTTCGACGACCGCCCTCGCGACGACCGACCGCCGCGCCGCGACGACCGACCGCCGCGTCGCGACGACCGACCCCGCGAAGACCGACCCCGCGAAGACCGACCGATGTGCGACCGACCGATGGGCGACCGACCGCCGCGCCGCGACGATCGACTGATGGGCGACCGCCCCCCACGCCGCGATGACCGTCCGCGTGACGATCGACCCCGCTCGGATGAACGACCCCCGCATCGGGATGACCGACCCCCTCGTCGCGACGACCGGCCGCCGCGCCAGGACGATCGCGCCCGACCCGCCGCCCGTGCCGGCTCGGCTGACCTCTCGGCCTCGGAGGCCGCCGAAGTCGCCGCCCTGCGCGGTTCCGTGGCCGCTGAGCGAGCCGACCTCGAGGCCGCCGAGGCGTCGCCCGAGGCCCTCGCCGCGGGCAAGGTGATCGTCGAGCAGCTGATGACGCACCTTGGATTTGTCGTCCGGGTTGAGGTCGAAACGGGCGAGACGAGCCGGCTGAACGTGGTTGCTGCGAGCGACGAGAAGGAAGCGCTCGGTGCCCTCATCGGGCGCAAGGGCGAGCGTCTTTCGGCCCTCCAGCACTTGGTCAACCTGATGCTGTCCAAACAGATCGGGGCGTGGACCAGAGTGCTCGTCGATGTGGAGGACTACCGTGGTCGACGGGAGCGGCAGCTGCGCGAACTCGCTGAGCGGGCCGCGGCGCGCGTCGTGGAGACGGGCAAGATGCTCCAGCTGGAGCCCATGTCCGCCCTGGAACGGCGCTGGATCCACATGTCGCTCCGCGACCACTCGGCCGTCGCCACCCAGTCCATCGGCGAGGAGCCCAATCGTCGCGTCGTCCTGGTGCCTCGAACCCCGGGCTGATCCCCGCGGATCGGGTCGCGCTTCACAACCGGTTGGGCGGACGTCGTCCTCGAACGAACGGGTCATGGCCGACCTGTCGTCGTCCGCTGGTAGGATGACCGCTATCCCATGACCGCGACGACCGAGGCCCTTGAAGAGACGATCGCACCGGGGGCGCCGTCGCCCTGGCTGCGGTTTGGCCTGGCCGTTGTGGCGGCCCTTGCGGCATCGCTGCTCATCGGGGCAGGCGCGCTCTTCGCCTACGACCAGGCCTATGCGGGGCGCGTCATGCCAGGCGTGCGCGTGGGGTCGGTTGATCTCTCCGGCCTGACCCCCGACGCCGCGCGGGCCGAGCTGCGGCGGGTCTACGGATCGCTGTCAGAAGGCCGGATCGTCCTGACCGGGGTCGAGGAGCCCCAGGTGATCGCCTTCACCGAGATCGGGCGCGGCCCGGACCTCGATGCACTCATCGGCGCGGCCATGGCCGTCGGCCGGCGGGGCTCGCCGCTCGATCGCGCGGTGGCCGATGTCCGGACCGCGTTGCGTGGCGTTGTCATGGAGCCTCGTGTCACGTTCGATCCCGACGCGCTGTCACGCCGGGTCGACGCCATCGCCGAGGCACTCCGGGTCGATCCTCTGGATTCGACCGTCGCCGTCAGGCCCGACGGGACATTTGAGGTGATTCAAGGGCACGTCGGCCGCGTCGCCGACCCATCGGCGTCCATCCGGTCGCTCGTTGCGGAGCTGCATGCGCTGGACACGCCGTCGGAGATCCGGTTCGACCTCGGTGTCAAGGTGCTCGAGCCCGACGTCAGTGTGGCCGAGGCCCTCGAGGCCCGCCTGACCGCCGAGCGAGTGACCGACCAGATCCTGCTGATCGTCGGGGACGAGAAGCTGGCGATCGAGGACGCAGAGCTCCGCGACTGGCTCACCTTCCGCAAGACGGCCGGGGGCGGGTACGAATCCGTGATGGACACGACCCCACTGACCGGTCTGCTTGAGGCCCTCGCCGAGAGGATCAACCAGGAGCCGATCAACGCGAGGTTCGTCACCAGCAACGGCGAGATCACCGAGATCACCCAGAGTCAGGACGGCCTCAAGCTGGATGTGCCGGCGACCGTCGCCCGGGTCCAGGCGCTGCTGGCGGCCCGCACGGCCGGCGCCGAGACCTCGGAGCTCGTGCCGGTGATCGCCGTGACGCCGCCGGCCCTGAGTACCGCCCAGGCGGAGGCTGCCGCACCCAACATGGTCAAGCTGTCCGAGTGGCAGACCTACTTCCCAATCGGGATCAAGAACGGCTATGGCGCCAACATCTGGATCCCGGCGCTGGAGATCGACGGCTATGTCGTCGGCCCGCGCGAAACCTTCGACTTCTGGGAGGCGATCGGCCCGGTCACCCGCGAGCGTGGCTACCGTGACGGCGGGGCGATCATCAATGGTCGGACCGAGCCGCAGGGCGCACTGGCGGGCGGGATCTGCACGTGCTCCACGACGCTATTCAACGCGGCTCTGCTCGCCGGCTTCGAGATGGGCGCTCGGCGTAACCACTACTACTACATCGATCGCTACCCGCTGGGGCTGGACGCGACCGTCTTCATCAGCGCTTCGGGCTCGGTCCAGACCATGTCCTGGACCAACGACACGGACTACCCGGTGCTGATCCGCGGCTACAAGATCAAGCAGGGCAACCGCGGCTACGTCAGGTTTGAGCTCTACGGCATTCCGGACGGCCGGAGGGTCGTGATCGGCGAGCCGACGGTCAAGAACATCCGGCCGGCCAGCGATTCGGTCGTGTTGACCGACACGCTGAAGCCCGGTGTCCGCCAGCGTATCGAATTCCCGGTCGACGGCAAACAGGTCTGGCGTACGGTCACGGTGTACGACTCGGCCGGGGCGATCCTGCGCGAGACGACCTATTACTCGAGCTACGCCCGGATCACCGGGATCGTTCTGGTCGGTGCGGAACCGACCGAGGAAGCCCCCCCTCCCTGAGAATCGTTGAGCCTCGGACCAGGCGGTCGAGGTGTCCACGACCTGACCAGTTGACCGAAACGCCCATCATGAGGTGACGCTCCTCACGCCCACGAAGGCCAGGCTATTCGGACGGTGGGAGGGCATGCGCTGTCAGTTTTTTGGACGATACGGCGCCATGAGTTGACACCTTTGGCTATCGTTCCGGCGATCGGAGGCTCGGAGGGCGCCACCCACGAGGATGGCGGCTGCGATTGCACTGAAGAGGCGGAGCCGGTTCGGCAGCCTGCACGGATGTCGACCACCGAGAACGTGGCCGCCGAGCGGTGCGCCAAGGGCGAGGCTGGCTTGAAATGCGGACATCCCCAGGAACAGGACGGCAGCGAGAACCGCGGCCGGGATCGTCAGGGCGTCATCAGCATTAGGACGGCCTCGAGTCCCGCGGCGCTGCTAGCGCGCAGGAGGCCTCCTGCCTCAAGACTCCATCGGTCACTGCGTGCTCCGTTCGTGCCGGGGGCGTATGATTCTGGCGGAACTACGCCGATGTCGTAAGTGGAGTTCATTGAGCCCGTCAGCGCGTTCTTGGCTTCCCTCTCGGGTCTGAGGGTGGGCGTGACAGTCGTCATCCACGTCATGCCAAATGCACGAATACGAGGTTGATCCATGACACGAACATTCCGGCTGGCGCTTGCGGCCGGCGCTCTCTTGGCCGTGCTCATCGGGGCGAGCCCGGTGGCGGCAGCAGGGAACGGCGCCGCCTACGGCGCCTGCGTCGCCCACCATGCCACGACCGAAGGCGGCTTTAGCGGCGATCACAACCCGGGCATGCACCGCGGCTTCGCCGGCTCGAACGGAAGCTGCGAACACGCCTGAGTTCGCGCTGATGAAGACTGCCTACACCTTCGGCACCCGCTGGGGCTCCCGGTGCACATGGCCCGACAATTGGTCGAGGCCCCGTTGCGAGCCGGGGGTTCGGCGTCCTGACCGAGATCGACGTCGCCGCCACGATGAAGGCCATGCTGGGCGTTGAGCGGTCGCCGTACCTCATCCTCGGGGCGTGTAACCCTTCGCTGGCCCACCGCGCGCTCCAGGCTGCCCCCTCCATCGGTGGACCTCGCCGGGCCATCGGGTCACGCGGAGCAGACGGATGAACCGGGTCGCTATGGCCAACCAGGCTATTCCGTGGCGACCTTGACCAAATCTTGACGCTGATACACATCGCCCGTTCAGGTGCGCCTGCAAGGTTTGCCGTATCCGCCGAAATCGGCGTATCGGTGCAGGAGAAGAAATGATGGGATATGGCTGGGGCATGGGTCCCGATGGATGGCTCTGGATGCTTGGAGGTCTGGTCCTGCTAATCGGGATCATGGTTCTCGTCGTGCGGGGGATGGGTGGCTTCAACCGGGCCGCCGATCGGCGCACTGACACCAGCACTCGGCAGGAGCCCATGGACATCCTCCGAGCACGGTTCGCCCGTGGCGAGATGAGCGAGACCGAATTCGAACAGGCGAAGCGAGCCCTCGACAACTTGTGAGGCCGCTGGCCTCGGTCCCGGCGGGGTGATGGACCCTGGCGGGATGACAGTCGCGGGCCTCCGAAGTCTGAGTGGTGTCGCCCTCGCGACGGAGCCGAGTACCCGCAGAATGATGTAGCGGTACAGCAGTTGGCTCTGTGTGCGAGGAGAATGACCTATGACCCTTCGAGATTCGACACAGACCATCGAGCGCGCCGGGCCGCTTTCGGACGAGGAGCTCGAGCGCATCGACGCCTACTGGCGCGCCGCGAACTTCCTGTCGGTCGGCCAGATCTACCTGCTCGACAACCCACTCCTGCGCGAGCCGCTCCGGCCCGAGCACATCAAGCCGCGCTTGCTCGGGCATTGGGGGAC
>JANNQZ010000156.1:0-4101 GCA_031401015.1 Chloroflexota bacterium
TCGGTGAACGGGTTCTCGATCGGCTGCATGTAGGTTCGACCCTGCAGGTTGATGACCGCGATGTCGGTGCCATCGAGCGCCTGGAAGGTCCCCCAACCTCGCCCAGGTACCTCGTGCGTCCCATAGTTCAGCGGTCGAAGAACGCGTTCGCTGGACTCCAGGTAGGGATAGATCTCGCGCTTGTCCCAGATGTGGTTGCCCGACGTGATGACGTCGACACCGGCCGCCAGGATGGTATCCGCGGTGGCCGGTGTCAGGCCCATCCCGCCGGCGACGTTCTCCCCGTTGGCCGTGACGAAATCGATCCCGCGCTCATCGCGAAGGTCAGGCAGCAGGGTTTCCAGCGCGATCCGCCCGGGTTTGCCGATCAGGTCCCCGATCATCAGGACGCGACAGGCACCCGCCGGCCGTGGCGCATTCCCGTTCGGCGTGTTCCCCAGGCGGACGCGGCCGGCAAGGCCGCCGTGCTCGGCTATGTCGGCCAGCCCCCGACCAGAGTGCGCCCGACGTCAAACATCATCGACAGCGTACTCGACTTCCGGGCGCACACGCTGGAAAGCGGTTCCTGGCTTCGGTGAGGACACGGCCGGGTTGTGTCTAGGTCACCCGACGTAGTGCGCAACAGTGCCCCCATCGGCGACGATCACCGGGTGAGCGCCTACATCCTGGGGATCCACGCGGTCCTCCTCGGCGACACGGCCGCCGTCGGCTACGGGGTCGACGAGCGCGGTCGCGGGTTCGCGGTCGCCCTCGCGCTGGGTCTGGCGGCGGAGGTCGCGACCGCGCTCAAAAGCGGCCGACGGCCCATCGTCGCGGTGGAAACGCCTCTGTACCCGCTCACCAACGAGGCGCGCGGCGTCTTCGATCAGCGCGACGTCGTAGAACTCCAGGACCCGGAGGGTCCGGAGGCGCAACCAGGCGGTGTGGCCTAGCGGTCAGCTCCAGGACGGTGCCACGTCCGATCTGGGCTCGTGCTCGACGAGGGCCGCCGGTTGGCGCGGGAATGGCCGGACGGCTGAGCCAGGGCCACGCCGGCTGCGCCGATCTTCCTGCGTCCGCTGGGCCGATCGTCCTATTGCGAATCTACCTGGCCGCCGCGACTCTCAGCCCATGACGAAGCGTATCGCCGCGGCACTGTTGTGGTTCTTCGCGGGCTGGAGCGCGTGGGCGCTCATCGCGACCGCGGCTGACGTGACGCCGCTGCTCGGCCCGGTTCTCGGAGCTGGCCTCGCTGGCGTCGTGGCAGGCGACCCGATGCACAGGATCTGGACGCCGCGGGTCGCAAAGGACCTCATGAGGAGCCGGCTCGAGTCAATCCACACCAGCGCTTAGACCAGCGCCAGGGACGACTCCCTACGTGAATGCGACACGATGCGACGCTCTGCGCCAACGGCCCATCACTTTGCGTACTCTACGGCCCGCGTCTCGCGAATGACGGTCACCTTGATCTGGCCGGGGTAGGTCAGCTGCTCCTCGATCTTCTTGACGATGTCGCGGGCCAGCCGGCTGGCGGTCAGGTCGTCGATCTCTTCGGGGCGAACCAGGATCCGCACCTCGCGGCCGGCCTGGACGGCGAATGATCGCTCGACGCCGGTGAAGCTCTCGGCGATGGCCTGGAGGTCTTCGAGCCGCTTGACATAGGTGTCCATGGACTCGCCGCGGGCGCCAGGACGTGAGGCGCTGATCGCGTCGGCGATCTGCACGATCGGGGCTTCCTGGCAGGTGTACTCGATCTCCTGGTGGTGGGCTCCGATCGCGTTCACCACGCTCGGGTGCAGGTTGTGGCGCTGGGCGATCGATGCGCCGATCGCTGCGTGGGGCCCCTCCACCTCGTGGTCGACGGCCTTGCCGATGTCATGGAGCAGGCCGCCCATCCTGGCGATCGCGACGTCGGCGCCCGTCTCGGCGGCGATGACGGCGGCCAGATGGCTCGTCTCGATGCAGTGGTTCAGGACGTTCTGGCCGTAGCTGGTCCGGAACTTGAGTCGGCCCATGGTCTTGATGATGTCCGCCGGGAGGCCAGGGACACCGGCGTCGTAGGCGGCCTGCTCGCCGGCCTGGCGCATGATCGTGTCCACCTCGGCGCGAGCCTTGGCGACCACCTCCTCAATTCGGCCGGGGTGGATTCGTCCGTCCGCGATCAGCTTGGTGATGGCGATGCGGGCGATCTCGCGGCGGACCGGGTCGAAGCCGGACAGGATCACGGTCTCGGGGGTGTCGTCGATGATCAGGTCGATCCCGGTGGCCTGTTCCAGCGCCCGGATGTTGCGGCCCTCGCGCCCGATGATCCGGCCCTTCATCTCGTCCGACGGGAGGTGGACGACCGACACGGTGTGTTCGGCGGTGTGATCCGCGGCGACACGCTGGATGGCGGTAATGACGATGTCGCGGGCCTTGTCCTGAGCGTCCTCGCGGGCGCTTCGCTCGATCGCGCGGGCGAGCTTGACAGCATCGCGCTCGGCCTCCTCGCGGACGGCCTCGATGAGCACGCGCTTCGCATCGTCGGCGGACATGTTGGCGACCCGCTCAAGCGCGGCTACCTGCTCCCCGTGGGCTCGGGCGAGCTCGTCGCGGGTCTTGTCGAGGTCGCGTTCGCGCTCAACCAGCTTGCGGTCTCGCTGTTCGAGCATGTCGCCGCGCTGGTCAAGCTGCTCGTCACGCTGGAGGAGTCGGCTTTCGAGGGTGGACAGTTCACCGCGGCGGGCGCGGGCCTCTTCCTCGGCCTCGCGCTGGAGGCGGAGCTTCTCGTCCTTGGCCTCGAGGATCAGTTCCTTCTGGCGAGCCCGGGCCTCCGCTTCGATCCGCCGGGCTTCGGAGTTGGCCGCCTTGATCGTCTGCGCGGCCCACAAGCTTCGCACCAACGCGCCAAGGACGGCTCCGCCGACGGCAGCCCCGAGGGCCACCGCCACGAGGGGCAGTAGTTCCATTTGTCGTTCCTCCCGTCCGCCCGAACGAGCCGGCCGGCGGTCATGCTGCGGTGAACGGCTCGACGGGTCACGGGAGGCGCGTCGCCGATTGTGGGCGGGCACCCCTCCGGGACCGGGGTCGAACCGGTGCTGGGTCAGGCGCCGTCGGCCGGCGCATCGTTTTCTGGTGCGTAGCCTACGACCGCGCGACGCGGACAGCAAACGCCGCTGCCGTTGGGTGCCGTGGACGTGGCCTGGATGGCGCCCTGAGTCGCTCCCCGGATGACGGCCCGGGTCAGGGCTCCCCGACTGTTTCCTCAGAGGACTCGTCCACGACCGCCGCCGCGACCGTGCGGCAGGTGTCCGGATCGAACCCGTTGCGTGCCAGGAGGGCGTAGGCGCGCTGTCGGCGCTGGCGCGGATCGACGATCCGGGAGAGCGAGCGCCTGCTCCGTGCCAATAGGCGCTCGGCTGCTGCCTGGTCCGCAGAAATGCTGTCGCCTACGCTATCCGGACCGGGTGCACCGGCGCGCCGCGCTCCGAGGACGGAAGCGATGACGTGGCGGTCGACGCCCTTGAGACCAAGCTCGGAACGGATGGCCCGCTCGCCGCGCGGCCTCGTCCGGTCACGTGACTCGACCCACGCACGGGCAAAGGCTTCGTCGTCGAGGATGCCGAGCTCGAGTAGTCGCACGATCGCGCCGTCCACGAGACTCGCGCCGTAGCCCGCGCCGGTCAGCCGCCGGCGAACCTCCGCCACGGACCTCGATCGCGCCTCGAGGAACCGCGCGGCGGCAGCCAGGACGAGCGCCGGATCCTCGACCGCCGCACGCCGGTCCCGCCGCTCCGCGGTGGACTCGCGCCGCCCCGTCCCAGGGGTCACTCGGCCTCTTCGATGCCCTCGACCGGGATGCTGACGTCGTTGATCCTGGCCCGGATGCGACGCTCGATCTCGGCCGCGATTGGTGCATTGGACTTGAGGAATTCCTTGGCCTGTTCGCGACCTTGGCCCAGGCGGGTCTCACCAAACGTGAACCACGCGCCAGTCTTGGTGACGGTGTCCATGGCCACGCCAACGTCGAGCAAACCACCCTCGCGGGAGACTCCCTCGCCGTACATGATGTCGAACTCGGCGACCCGGAACGGCGCCGCTACCTTGTTCTTCACGACCTTGACCCGGACCCGATTGCCGACC
>JANNQZ010000157.1:0-1533 GCA_031401015.1 Chloroflexota bacterium
TCGCCCTTGCGGCCGTAGGTCTTCGCAATTGCCTTCTTGATCTGGGCGATGGCCTCGGCTTGTGGAAGGACACCGGAGAGCGCGAAGAAACACGTCTGCAGGACGGTATTGGTGCGCCGGCCCATGCCGCTGGCCTGGGACACCTGGGTCGCGTCGATCACGAAGAGACGGAGCCGTTTGTCGATCAGGGTCTGCTGCCAGTCGCGAGGAAGCTGTTTCCACGTATCGGTGGCGCTGAACGGAGAGTTGAGCAAAATGGTGGCGCCGGGACGGGCGTAACCGAGAACGTTCTGTTTGCCGACGAAGCTGAACTGGCTGCAGGCGACAAAGTCCGCGGCCCGAATCAGGTAGGGCGCGCGGATGGGGCGGGGACCGAAACGCAGATGCGAGGTCGTGACTGAACCGGACTTCTTCGAGTCATAGACGAAGTAGCCCTGGGCGAAATTGTCGGTTTGCTCGCCGATGATCTTGATGGAGTTCTTGTTGGCGCCGACGGTGCCGTCCGCGCCGAGACCGACGAAGACACAGCGGCGGACATCGTCGGCCTCGAGATCGAAGTCGGCATCGTAGGAGAGGGACGTTCGTGAGACATCGTCGAGGATGCCGAGGGTGAAGTGATTCCGGGGTTCCCAGCTCGCGAGATTCTTGTAGGCGGCGCAGACCATGCCGGGGGTGAACTCCTTGGAGCCGAGCCCGTAACGGCCGCCGACGACGCGGGCGGAACCCGCGAGCGGAGAGCGGCCTTCGGCGAGGGCGGCGAGGACATTCAGATGGAGCGGTTCGCCGATCGAGCCAGGTTCCTTCGTGCGGTCCAGCACCGCGATCGCCTTGACCGACTTGGGCAGGGCCGCGAGGAAGGATTTGACGTGGAACGGCAGGAACAGTCGCACCGCCACGACACCGACCTTTTCACCTTTGGCGACGAGCCAGTCGACGGTTTCGATGATCGTGTCGATCGAACTGCCCATGGCGACGATCACGCGCTCGGCCTCCGGATGGCCATGGTATTCAAAAAGTTGGTAGCGACGGCCGCAGGTCGCGGCGAGGCGGTCCATGGCGGCCTGGACGATGCCGGGCAGTGCGTCGTAGAACCGGTTGACCGATTCGCGGCCTTGAAAATAGACGTCGGGATTCTGGGCGGTGCCGCGGAGCGAGGGCCGGTCCGGCGTCATGGCCCGGGCGCGGAAAGCGGCGATGTCGGCCTCGTCGATCACCTGCTTGAGATCCTCGTCGCTCAGGAGGGTCAGTTTGGACACCTCGTGGGAGGTACGGAAACCATCGAAGAAATGGATGAACGGCAGGCGGGAGCGGTAACTCGCGACGTGGGAGACGAGGGCGAGATCGTGGGCCTCCTGGCCATTGTTGGAGCAGAGTAGGGCGCACCCGGTGGCGCGGCAGGCCATGACATCTTGGTGATCACCGAAGATGGAAAGACCCTGGGCGGCGATGGCGCGGGCGCTGACGTGGATCGTCAGGGGCAGGAGCTCCCCGGCGATCTTGAAAAGGTTCGGGATCATCAGCAGGAGCCCCTGC
>JANNQZ010000158.1:0-9260 GCA_031401015.1 Chloroflexota bacterium
CGTGGCGTGGACCCGGGTCACGGAGATCCCGCATCAGATCAGGGGCTTCGTCGACCTGATCGCCGGTGGCCCGGGGTTCGTGCTCACGATGGGCTACTCCACGTCGACGTCGGTATCCGTCAAGGTGTGGCGCTCGACCGACGGCCTGCATTGGCGCACGGCCGGGCACCCTGTCGCCTTCAGCAACCTTGAGCCGCAGGCGCTCGCCACCGGTCCTCGGGGTCTCGTCATCCTTGGCCAGCGATACGTCAGTGGGTCCGGATACGACGAACACTTCGTTCCGCTCCGCTCGCGCGATGGCATCACCTGGTCGAAGGGCGGTCGGCAGCCGGCGTTCGAGCCGCTGTCATTCGACATGGGTTCAGCCTCCATCATCTCGGGCGGCCCCGGGTATATCGCAGCTGGCTCCTATCAGCCACGATCGCGGACCGGCGTTGCGGTCTGGACGTCGCCCGACGGGCTTGCCTGGAAGCGTGTCCAATTCGTGCTACCGCCCAGCGGATATGTCGAGTTCGATGGGCTGGCCCGGATCGGGCCTGGCTTCGCGGTCGTCGGCCTCCTCGCGCCGCCCTCACAACAGGACCCCGCCCGGCCGACGGTCTGGCTGTCGCCGGACGGCGGCCGATGGCGATCCGGAGTCAGCCTCCCGTTCCCGGCGGACGGGCCTGTCGAGTGGGTTCAGATCACCGGTGTGGCTGGGGGAAGCGCCCGGCTCGTGGCCGTGGGCGATCGGTCCGGGACCGCACGCACCCAGGCATTCGTCTGGACCGGGACGTACCACGCGCCGTGATCACCGATCGTACGCTGGCACACATTGCCGGAGCCTTCGGCATCGCGGGCCAGGTCGCGGCCGCCTACTTCTTCCTCCTGCTGCCTGGACTCACGGTTCCGTCCCCCGAGAACTACCTCTTCTTCGTCGCGTGGGCCGTCCTTCTCGGCCTCGCAATCGCCTGGTGGCGTCATCACCCGTGGCGTTCGTTGCTTGTCCCGATCGTGTCCGTACCAACCGTGGCCCTGGTGCTTGAGGCCGGCGAGCGGTTCCTGGGTTGGGCACCTTGAGACGGTCCTCGGTTGAAACAATCCCGAAGGTGGTCGCGTCACACCACGCAACCGCACCAAAGTGCACCCAGCGACACTCCCAGGAGCCATCCCATGGACCGCGAATTCGAACGTCTCAGTCGCTTGCTGCGCCTGGCCGAGATCCGGCGCGACCTCCTCGCCGTCGCCACCGTCGGATCTCGCTTGCGTCGGATCAGCCACTCGACGCTGGAGGCCGCGACCCCTCAGCGCGAGTCCACCAGGCGGCGCGCCGCATAGTCTCCTTCGTTTCCCGATCTCGGTCGCACGCCCTCGATCGGCCGACAAGGCCCGAGACCGGAACTGGGGCAGATCAACGTCACGAGGCCGTCATGCCGGCCACCTATCCTCGCTCCCCTACCATGCGCACGATGCCCCAGTCGCACCCGCCACTCCCCGCGCGGCCGATCCTCGTGGTCGATGACGACGCCAAGATCGTCCGGCTCGTGCGGACCTACCTTGAACGCGACGGCTTCAGCGTCGTGACCGCGGCTGACGGGCCGGCCGCGCTGGAGGCTATCGAGACGCACCGGCCGGCGCTGGTCGTCCTCGACCTGATGCTCCCCGAGCTGGACGGGCGAGCCGTGATCCGCGCCGTGCGGAGCGATGATGAGGCGGCCAGCACGCCAATCCTTGTGCTCTCGGCCCGAAGCTCGACCATCGAACGGATCGCCGGGCTCGAGGACGGCGCCGACGACTACCTGCCCAAGCCCTTCTCCCCCGCGGAACTGGTCCTTCGCGTCAAATCAATCCTTCGCCGAAGCGCGGTGAGCGCGCCGGCACCAGACCAACCGATCCCGGCGAGCGCAGGTGGGCCGACGAGCGCGTTGAGCCGCCAGATCGTGCGGCGTGCCGACCTCGTCGTCGACCCCGAGCGCCACGAAGTCACCCGTGGTGGCGAGGTTCTGGCGCTGACCCGCGTGGAATTCCGTTTACTCCAAACCATCCTCGAGGCCGACGGTCGAGTGCTGAGCCGGGATCAATTGCTGGACGCCGTCTACGGCCACGATGCCGCCGATGTGCTTGATCGAACCGTGGATGTCCATGTCGGGCGGCTGCGCGACAAGCTCGGCGACGACGCGGACCAGCCGCGCTACGTTGCCACCGTCCGCGGGGTTGGCTACCGGGCGGCCCCCACCGCGACGACCGCGGCCACGGACACTTCGGCGTCCCCGTCCAGGTGATCGGTCGCGGCATTGCGGTCCGCATCGCCCTCGCGGCACTGGCGTCCGCGGCGGTGGGTCTCGCAATCCTGGCGATCGGGGTCGCCATCGTGGGTGCGGAGGTCTTCACGGCCCTGATGGTCGAAGCCGGCGACTCGGCAGACCACGCCCGGGCAATGTATGACGAGTCGGTCACGACCGTCGTCGTCGCGGCGGTCGGCGTTGCCGCACTAGCGAGTATCGGTCTCGCCGGGCTCCTCGCGCGGATGCTCGCCCGCCCGCTGGCCGAGGTCGGGGGAGCCGCCCGACGAATCGCCGACGGCGACTATGCGGCCCGTGTCCCACGCGAGGGCCCCGAAGAGATCGTCTCTCTCGCCGATTCGTTCAACCAGATGGCGGCTTCCCTGGAGCGGCAGGAACGGATGCGCAGCGATTTCATCGCCAACGCGGCACACGAGTTGCGGACCCCGTTGACCAACCTCCAGGGTTATCTGGAGGGGCTGCGGGACGGCGTGATCACGGCCGATCGGGCGACCTACGAATCGCTCTGGGACGAAGCGGAACGCCTCGTCCGGTTGTCGCATTCGCTCGATGCGCTGGCCGAGGGAGATGCGTCGACCGGCCCAACCCGACTGGAGCCGATCGATCTGGCGGCGACGCTGGGGGCCGCGCTCGAACTGGCCCAGCCGACCCTCGAGCGCGCCGGCCTGATCGTCGCGGTCGATCTTCCGGATCGGTTGCCGGCGAGGGCCAATCCGGATCACCTGGCGCAGGTGTTGGCGAACCTGCTCTCAAATGCCGCCCGCTACACGCCGCGCGGCGGCACTGTCACCGTGCGCGCCGAGCGTCGGCCGGCTGACCTGCTTGTCTCGATCTCGAATACCGGCGATGGCATCCCGTCCGAGGACGTGGACCGGCTGTTCGAGCGCTTCTACCGGGTCGAGAAATCGCGCGACCGCGCTCGTGGTGGAGCCGGCATCGGCCTGGCTATCGTCAAGCAGCTGGTCGAGGCTGGAGGCGGTCGAGTCGGCGCCGAATCAAGGGACGGTCAGACCCGCTTCTGGTTCAGTCTGCCGGCCTGAGCGGTCCGGTCAGGGCAGGCCAATCGCGACCATCCCGGCCAGGATGCCCGCCAGGCCCAGCCACTGGATCGGCTTGAGCCGTTCGCCCATGAATGCCACGGCGACCAGGATCGTAATGGCCGGTCCGAACGAGGAGGCGAGCCCGACAAGCCAGGTCGGCGCGCTGTCCAGGCCAACGGCGAGGGAGATCAAGCCCAGCACATCCAGCAGCCCGGCGACGGCGACGACTGCCCAGATCCGCGCGTCGCGGTACCCGCCGGCCGAACCGTCGTCCCCGGGCGCTGGCGCGTGATCCTGCTGGGTCCGGGCGCGGATCGCTGTCACTGCGACGACCGCCAGGACAGAGGCGATGGCGTTCACGATCCTCGACACGGTGATGACGGCCAGCCACGGGGCCGATTCGACTGCGGCGGCCAGACCGATCGTCATGACCGAGAAGAGGACGAGGGCGACGATGGCGAAGACCACCCCGGGCCCCGCGAGACGGGTTCCGCGCAGACTTCCGTCGAACGCGACGCCGGTCAGGATGACGCCGGCCGTCGCGAGCGTCGCTCCCCCGGCCTGCAGCAGGTTGAGGGTCTCGCCCCGGATCACGACCGCCAGGACCACGGTCAGCCCGCCGTACGCTGCGACCATCCCGCTGACGACCGAGATCGGACCGATCCGCAGCCCGGTGAAGTAGGCCAGGTAGGCTCCCGCACCGACGATCCCGAGGGCGCCGGCGAGCACGTTCACGCCCGGATCAGCGGACAGGGGGGTACCAGTGACCAGGATCGCGGCGATCAGCAGGACGGCGCTCAAGACCTGGGATCCAGCCACCACGCGAAGGCTGCCGATCCGCCGGCTCGCCAGCGCGCTGGCGATGTCCATGGTGCCCCAGGCCAGGGCTGCGCCCAGACCGGTCAGCAATCCAAACGACATCGGTTGAGCCTACCAGCCGCGGCGTGTGCGGCCATGGGAAGGGCAGCGTCACGGCTGGCTGATTGCGCCCACGGTGCCGTTCTCGAGCCGGAACTCTGCCGGCCGGTCGCCATCGACGGTACGCACGTACACTACGATCCGCTGCTCTGGAGGCCCCTTGACCGAGACGCTGACTGCCAGTCCGCTCGCCCGGACGATCGCCGACACGCCGACCGACATCTGGAACGATTCGTGTGCGGTCGACGAACTCGAGTACGCGATCGCGTTCGGAGCCGTCGGCGCGACCGCCAATCCGACCATCGTCCACGACGTCTGGAAGGCGAACCCGACGCATTGGCAGGCGCGCGCGCAGGCCCTCGCGGACACGAAACCCGGATGGACCGAGATCGAGATTGCCTGGGGCATCGTCGAGGAGATGTCGCTCACCGGGGCCCGGCTGCTCGAGCCGACGTTCGTTCGACACGGCGGGCGCAAGGGCCGCCTCTCGATGCAGACGAACCCGACGTTCTGGCGATCGCCTGACCCGATGCTGGACCAGGGCCTCCACTTCGCGTCGCTCGCGCCCAACATCATCGTGAAATTCCCGGCCACCGCAGCCGGGATCGGCGTCATGGAGGAGGCGACCTACCGGGGCGTGAGCGTGAATTGCACGGTGAGCTTTTCCGTCGCCCAGGCAGTCGCCGCCGCGGAGGCCGTTGAGCGCGGGCTCCAGCGGCGCGAGGCGGAGGGCCTCCGCGTCGATGACATGGGCCCGGTGATCACGATCATGATGGGCCGCCTCGAGGATTGGCTCCGGACCGTCGCCGAGCGGGACGGGATCATCTGCGACCCCGCGGCCCTTCCCTGGTCGGGCATCGCCGTCTTTAAACGCGCCTACGCCATATTCCAGGAACGGGGGCTGCGGGCCCGCCTGCTCGGGGCCGCCATTCGCCACCAGTACCACTGGAGCGAGCTGATCGGTGGCGAGTGCGTGGTCACCCTTCCGTCCGTCTGGCAGAAGCGATTCAACGCATCGGCGATCGAGGTTCGCCCGCGGATCGACGACCCGGTGGACCCACGGATCGTCAGTGAACTGTCGGCCCGTTTCACGGACTTTGGCCGGGCCTACGAGCCCGAGGGCCTCGGGATTGCGGAGTTCGATTCGTTCGGGCCGACGGTGCGAACCCTCCGCGCGTTCATCGGCTCGTACCACGACCTGCTCCACGCGGTCGGCGACGCGGTCCTGCCGAACCCGGACGTTCGGGCGAAGTAGGGTCACCGACGAATGCCCGAGCCCATCAGGATCCACCCCGCGGCGCCTCCCAACCACCTGTCGTGTCCGGATCTGCGGGTCCGTCCGGGCGACGACGGCGCGGCCATCTTGGTGACCCCCGAGCGTGCCGACTGGCGCCACCTGTCCTTCCGCGTCGCCGCACTGGGCCAGGGCGAGACCATCGACGCGGGCGCCGATGGCCAGGAAGCCGTTGTCGTGACCATCTCCGGTGGAGGCGTCCGCGTCACCCACGGGCCAGGCCGCGAGGCGATCGACCTGCCGGGTCGCAGCTCGCCGTTCGACGCCCTGCCGTGGTCGGTCTATCTGCCTGCCGGCAAACCGGCCACGATCGTCGGCCGGCCGGATGGATCGGGCCCGGGCGGCCGCGCCATCGTCGCGATCGCCGAAGCGCCACGGTCCGGCTTCGAGCGGGGCGCCGGAGCGCCGTTCGTCATCGAGCCGGGCGACGTCAGGGTGGAGGTCCGCGGTGCCGGCAACGCGACCCGCCAGATCAACGTGATCGTCGGCCCCGACTCGCCAGCCGACAGACTCGAGGTCGTCGAGGTCCTGACGCCGTCTGGCAACTGGTCGTCCTGGCCGCCCCACAAGCACGATCGCGACGCCATGCCCGCTGAAGCCGTGCTTGAGGAGATCTATTACTACCGGTTTCGCCGACCAGGGGCATGGGGACTCCAGCGCGTGTATCGGGGTGATCGGTCGCGCGACTGCCTCCTGGAGGTCCGTGACGGCGACTGCGTGCTCGTCACCGACGGCTACCACCCCTTCGTGGCCGCCCACGGGGACGATGCCTATTACCTCAACGCGCTGGCCGGAGATCGGCGAACGATGGCCGCCTCGTTCGACCCCGACCTCGACTGGGTCCGCGAGACGTGGCCGGCGATGGGACCCGATCCGCGGGTCCCATTGGTCGGCCGCTGACGGTCCGCCGCCCCGGTGACGACGCGCGGCCTCGAACTCGGCATGTACACCGATTCAGTCAAGGATCACCCCTTTGAATCCGCCCTGGATCTGGCCGCTCGCATCGGTGCGACCGGGATCGAGATCGCCACGGGCGGTCAATCGTCGGCGCCCCACCTGCGGATCGAGGAGCTGCTCTCCGATCGGGGCGCGCGCGCATCGTTCGCTGCGGCGTTCGCCACTCGGGGACTGCGCATCGCGGCCCTCAACTGCTCGGCCTGGCCGCTCCACCCGGTCCACGGCGAGCGGCACGTCGAGCTCATCCGGTCGACCATCCGCCTGGCCGGCGAGCTGGGCATCCGCAAGATCGTGACCATGTCGGGCAACCCGGGCGATGGCCCGAGATCGACCGCCGTCAACTTCACGTGGTACCCATGGCCGGCCGAGTCGATGGCCTTGCTGGACCGTCAATGGGCGGCGGCGATCGAGCTCTGGAGAGACCTCGCCGCCTTCGCGCTCGCCCACGGCGTCGAACGCCTGGCATTCGAGCTGCATCCGCTGCACCTCGTCTACAACGTCCCGACCTTGTTCAGGCTGCGCGAGGTCGTCGGTCCGATCATCGGTGCGAACGTGGATCCGTCACACCTGTTCTGGCAGGGAATGGACCCGCTTGCCGTGATCGGCGCACTGGGGCCGGCCGTCCATCACGTCCACCTCAAGGACACGCAGCTCGTGGCGGACCAGGTCGCCATCGCCGGGGTCCTCGACCAGCGCCCGTTTGACGTTCCCACGGAGCGGGCGTGGGTGTTCCGGACCGTCGGCAGCGTCCACGGGCCCGAGTTCTGGTCGGCCTTCCTCGCCGGGCTCGAGCGCGTCGGTTACGACGATGTGCTGGCGATCGAGAACGAGGACGCCAGCCTGCCCGCGCAGGAAGGGGTCGAGCAGGCGGCTGCGTTCATGCGCCCCCTGCTCGCCGATCGACGCGCCCGGTCCTGATTCGGACGACCGCGCCTACTCCGTCGCGCTCAGCTCGTCGATCCGGATCCGGCGTCCCTCGCTGGCCGAGGCGAGGATCGCGTCGCACAGGACGGCGGCGTGGTACCCGTCCTCGAAGGTGGCCTGCTCCGGCGGGACGGGCGAGCCTTCGATCACGGCAGTCAGGAAGTCCCGCCACTCATGCACGAAGCTGTGCTCCCAGCCGATCGTATGGCCGGGCGGCCACCAGAGGCCCATGAACGGATGGTCCGGCTGGCTCACGAGCACGTCGCGAAAGCCGCCGGTGCGGTCGGCCTCGTCCGCACTGTAGAAGACATGCAGCCGATTGAGATCCTCCATGTCCCACCACAGCGAGCCCAGCGTGCCGTTGAACTCGACGACCTGGCGTCCCTTCCAGCCCCACGCGACGCGCGACACCTCGAGCGACGCGATCCCGCCGCCGCGCAGATCGATCGCGGCGACGTAGGCGTCCTCGACGTCCGGCCCGAACGAGGTCAGCTTCGCCGTCGTCGCCTGGACCGCCTCCGCCTCGCACCCGAGGTAGCGCAGGAAGTCGACGATGTGGGCATAGTCGGTCACCGCCCGAGAGCCGTTGGGCGGGCGCGACGGGGTGGTGCCAGCGGCGTGATCCTGGAGGTAGACCGCGCGGACCTGGACTGCGTCGCCGAGCTTGCCGGCCTCGATGAGCTCGCGGGCCAGCCGCATCGCGGGCACATACCGGTACTGGAAGCCACAGACCGCAGGCACGCCGGCGCGTGCGGCTGCGTCCATGAGCCGCCGGGCCTCGAACCGGTCCGCGCCGAGGGGCTTCTCGCACAGGACCGGCTTGCCGAGCGCCAGCGCTGCCTCGGTGGCCTCCACGTGCGCCGAGGCGCCCATGAGGTTCGCCACGATGTGGACGTCGGGATCGTTGACGACGTCGGCCCAATCGGTCCTGAACCGGTCGATCCCGAGGTCGCGTGCCATGGCCTCACCTCGACCGCGATCGCGCGCCGACAGCGCGACGACCTCAACCGGTCTGGTGAGCGGCGCCAGATGGTCCAGGGTCCGGATCGCGTGGACATGCGCTCGGGTGATCCACCCCGCGCCGAGAACGCCCACGCCGATCCGATCAGTCACCGGTCGTCGACGGCGATCGGCCGGCCCTCGCGCATCGATCGTTCGGCAGCCAATGCGATCCGCAGCGCGGCAAGGCTGTCCGCCCCGGTGATCTGGACGGGTGTGTCGTTGGCGATGGCCCGCGCGAACGCCCGCATCTCGGCGACGTACGCACGCTCGAACCGCAGCGCCCCGGCTCCCCAACCGGCACCGGCCGTCGTCGCGCCCGCGCCCGCCGCCGACCCAACATGCGGGATCATCGGCCGCGCACCGATCGCGATCGTGCCCCGCTCACCGACGATCTCCGTCCGTACGTCCTCGACCAGGGCGCTGCGGGCAAGCTCGATCGAGCCCGTCGCACCGCTCGCGAATCGGAGATTGACCACGGCGCTGTCGACATCGCCCGCCGCCGCGAGCTCCGGGTAGGCGAGCGTAGATCCCCAGGCGTGGACCTCGACAACCTCGTCGTCCATCAACCAGCGGGCCAGGTCGTACTCATGAATCCCCATGTCGACGTGGATCCCGCCGCTGACGGCCGGGTCCGCCTGGTCGGCGGGCGGAGCTCCCGGGTCGAACTGGAGGCTCTTGAACATGATCGGTCGGCCGATCTGGCCGGACGTCAGTCGGGCACGCCCGCGACGGTAAGCGGGGTCAAACCGGCGCATCAGGCCCACCTGGAGGCGCACGCCGGCGGCGGCGGCTGCAGCCATCGCAGCCGTAGTGTCGGTGACGGTCAGGGCCAGCGGCTTCTCG
>JANNQZ010000159.1:0-3651 GCA_031401015.1 Chloroflexota bacterium
CCGGCATCGCCGAGACGCTGGACTGGGCGGCGGCGCTCCTCTCGCTGGGCGCCCGCGAGCTTGCTCCGGAGCTGGTCGATGAGACGCTCGGCGTCGTTCTCAAGTACGAAGAGGACATCCGCCAAATCCGCGGCGAGGGCACCCGGCGCTACCTGTCCGAGGCCGCCGCCGGCGGCTGAGCAGGCGGCTGCACGATCTGCTCGCGGCCGTCCGGGTGGCACAGGCCGCCCTATACTCGACCTCGGCGCACCAATCCTCTGACCCGCGACCCGAGGTGTCGTCCGTGGATCTGCACGAAGCCATCAAAGCTCGGTCCCCGGCGGAGATCGAAGCGGGAACACCTGACCTGTTGCGACGCGCCGCCGAGCTGGCGATCGCCTATCGCGGCTCGTTGCCCAGCCGCCGGGTAGGGGCGCAGCCGGGGCTCACCGCCAAGGCGCTGCGGGACACGCTCGGCGGCCCGGTCCCGGAGCATGGTGAGGATCCGCACGCCGTCATCGAGGCGATGGCGCGAGATATCGAGCCCGGTCTGGTCGCCATGGGGTCGCCGCGCTACTTCGGGTTCGTGATCGGCGGCTCCGTGCCAGCGGCCCTCGCAGCGGACTGGTTGACTTCGGCCTGGGAGCAGAACGTCGGCCTGTTCCTCGGAACCCCCGCGGCGTCGGTCGTCGAGGAGATCACCGCGGAATGGCTGATCGACCTGCTCGGACTGCCGGTCGGATCGTCGGTGGGCTTCACGACCGGCGCCACTGTGGCGCATTTCACAGCCATGGCAGCCGCTCGCCATGCGGTCCTGCGCGGAGTTGGTTGGGATGTCGAAGAGGATGGGCTGATCGGCGCGCCGACGGTCCATGTGATCGTCGGCGAGGACGTGCACACCTCGATGCTCAAGGCGCTCCGGCTGGCCGGGCTGGGTCGCGGTCGGGCGATCCGCGTCGCCAGCGACGACGAGGGGCGGATGCACCCCACGGAGCTGGCGCGCGTCCTTGGCGCACTGCCGGATGGCCCGACGATCGTGTGCGCGCAGGCCGGTGAGGTCAACACGGGCGCGTTCGATCCATTGGATGCGATCGCCGATGTCGTTGCGACCCGACCGGGCACGTGGCTGCACATCGACGGGGCGTTCGGCCTGTGGGTGGCGGCGACCCGTTCGATGCGGGAATACCTGCGCGGGCATGATCGCGCCGACTCCTGGACCACCGACTGTCACAAATGGCTGAATGTGCCGTACGACTCCGGCCTCGTGTTTGTTCGCGACGTGTCCGCGCATCGGGCCGCGACCGGCGTGGCGGCGGCGTACCTTCCCCCTGCGCCAGGCGCCGAGCGTGACCCGTTCGACTACGTGCCGGAACTCAGTCGTCGGGCCCGGGGGTTCGCCGTCTATGCCGCCCTCCGCTCACTCGGCCGCGATGGCATCGCGGAGCTCGTCGAGCGAGACTGCCGGGTCGCACGGCGGATGGCGGATGCGCTGGCTCGCATCGCGGGAGCGATCGTCCTCAATCAGGTGGTGCTCAACCAGGTTCTTGTTCGATTCGATGATGACGACGCGATCACCCGCGAGGTCGCTGCCCGACTCCAGGACGAGGGGACCGCCTGGCTCGCCGGGACCACCTACCACGGTCGCGTCGCCCTCCGGATCTCCGTCTCGAACTGGGCCACGACCGAAGACGACGGAGACCGGACGGTCGCGGCGATGGCGGCCTGTCTCGAGGACGCCAGGGCCGCTCGGCGGTCCCGTGACCAGAGGCCGACCCAGCGCCAGGCGGTTCCACCTGGATCGCCGTCGTCGGCCGAGCTCATCCGGGACGACCGCCAACGTTGATGGCGCCGACGTTCGTCGTTGATGCGTCCGTCATCGTCGAGTTTCTCGCGACCCGGCGGTGGCTGGTGGCGGCAAATCGGTCATGAGCGGCCTGGCGTGGCCGACACCTTCCTCGAGCGGGCTGCGGCGAACCACAGCGACCGAGGCGTTGACCGGGGGGCAACGATTCCGACGTGAATGCTCGGGATCGTTCAACTCAGAGGCGTTTTCGGGCCGGCCCCGATGATTTCGATGACGGGGCGGCACCAAGCCGACCCTGGAGGGCGTCGATGGGAACCTTGGCGCCAGATTCGTTGACCGTGGGTCAGCGCTCCAGGGGGAGACGGGGAGCCGGCCCGTGGCGCAAGGGCCAAACCTGACTTGTGGCACAGTCACGCTATGCAGTCGGCCGATGACCGAGCGATCGTGAAGTCCCCGTGGGGCCCCGAGGTCGATGGCCGTCGGCTGCTGGGCGAGGCAGTCGGGTTCGGGCGGTCGCTGCGGGCGGCGCGGCTGTCGATCGATCTTGGTGCGGCGGTTGACTTTGCACGCGCGTTGACGCTGGTCGACATGGGCGATCGCGAGCAGGTGCGCGCGGCTGGCGCAGCGATCTTCGTGCGGCGGCGCGACGATCGGCCGACGTACGACGCAGCATTCGATGCCTGGTGGCGGAAGCGCGCGTCGAGCCGAGCGCCCGGTGCGGGGCCGACGACCATGCGCCGTGAAGACGAAGCAGCCCCTGAACAAGCGCCTGGGGCCGCGCCTCCCGAGGCTGGATCAGGGGCGACGGAGATGCGCCCCGAGGACCGTGGCACGCCGATCCCGGCGGAGTCGAATGATGACGCCGAGGATGAGTCCGAGATCGAGGGTGTCGTCATCTCGCCCGACGCCTACTCCAAGGGCGAGGTGCTGCGGCACCGCGAGTTCGACCGGATGACCCCGGCGGAGCTGCGCGAGGCGGAGCGGCTGGTGGATGCCCTGGTGCCGAAGCTGGAACGGCGGCGCACCCGTCGATACGAGCTCCACTCACACGGCCGCCGGCTGGCGCCGCGGGCGATGTTCCGGCGCAACCTGGGGACCGGCGGCCAATTGCTGACCTGGGTCTGGCGGCGCCAGATCAAGGAGCCCCGCTCCCTGGTCGTGCTATGCGACATTTCCGGTTCCATGGAGCGCCATTCCAGGTTGCTGCTGCGCTTCATCCAGGCGTTGTCGGCGGCCTCGGAGGTCCGAACCGAGTCATTTGTCTTTGGCACGCGCCTCACCCGCGTGACCCGCCTGCTGCGTGATCGTGATCGGGACAGGGCCCTCGCGCGTGTCGCCGACTCGGTAAACGACTGGGCCGGCGGGACACGCATCGGCGACTCATTCCGGACCTTCAACCAGAAATGGGCGCGCCGTTCGCTGCGGACCTCCGGGGTGGTCATCGTGGTCTCCGACGGCTGGGATCGTGGCGATCCGGCGCTGGTGGCCACTGAGACGGCCCGCCTCCGCCGAAACTGCCATCGCCTGGTTTGGCTCAACCCGCTGGCCGGCACGCCCGGGTATCAGCCGCTGGCCGGCGGGATGCGCGCAGCCCATCCCTACATTGACGACTTCCTCCCGGCCGGCACGGTCGCCAGCCTGGAACGGCTCGGCGAGATCCTCGGCGGGGTCCGTGCGACCGACACGCGACGTGGCAGCGAGGCGGCCGCGCACGCAGCCCTGCCGTGGGCTGGTCGGGCAGGATCGCCCGCCGTTGTCGGGCTCCCGCCCGTCGTCGGTGGCGACGCAATTCATCCCTCCGCGCCAAGGCCGTTGCGATGAAGGAACTGCTCGACACGCTGGCGGCCTGGCGGGCCGAAGATGTTGGC
>JANNQZ010000160.1:0-6096 GCA_031401015.1 Chloroflexota bacterium
CGCAGGAAGACGTCCTCCAGCGAGGAACGCCGGACCAGGACCGTCTCCGGCTTGAGCCCGCGCCCATGAACGGCGACGGCGGCCGCCTCACCGTCATCCGCGTAGAGCAGGATCCGGTCGGGCAGATGCTCGACTCGCTCCGCGATCCCGTCCAGCTGTCCGTCGAGCGTCTCGGCGATTCCGGGCGCGAAGCGCAGCTCGGTCACCTCGCGCGTGGAGTAGCGCTCGATCAGCTCCCGCGGACTGCCCTCTGCGACGATCTTCGCCTTGTCCATCACCACCAGGCGATCGCACAACTGCTCCGCCTCGTCCATGTAATGGGTCGTCAGGACCAGGGTCACGCCACGCTGCTTGAGTCGATAGAGCCGATCCCACAGCAGGTGGCGCGCCTGCGGATCGAGCCCTGTCGTCGGCTCATCGAGCAACAGCAGGGTCGGCTCGTTGATCAGGCTGCGGGCGATCGTGAGTCGACGCTTCATCCCGCCGGACAGCGGCTCGACCTGGTCTCGGGCGCGCTCCGTCAGCTGGGCGAACTCGAGCAGCTCGTCGGCCCGCCGGCTGACCTCGGCCCGGCTCAGGCCGAAGTAGCGGCCGTAGATCGATAGGTTCTCGCGGACCGTCAGCTCGGTGTCCAGGCTGTCCTGCTGGGGCACCACGCCGAGACGGCCCCGGATCTGCGGGCCCTGCGTCGCCGGGTCCATGCCCATCACCTGGAGCGTCCCGTCCGTGATCGGCGAGGTGCAGCCGATCATCCGCATGGTGGAGGTCTTGCCAGCGCCGTTTGGTCCCAGGAAGCCGAACGATTCGCCGGGCGCAACGTCAAAGTCGATGGCGTCGACCGCGGTGAATTCGCCGAACCGCTTGGTCAGCCCGCGGGCATGAATCAGCGGCGAGGATGTCTCGGACATGGGTCCGCATCGTAACTCAGGACCGTGTGGAGTAGGTCCCGGGTGAGCGCCCACGGCTACCGTGACGGCATGATCGTGGTTCGGAGGTCGCCGCTGGCGGAGGCAGGCCACGCTGCTCGCTCACGACTCCGATCTGGCTCGTGTCGCTCGGGTCATCGGCATCGAACTAGACCGGGCCTCCCTCCGCGCTACTTGATCGACCAGCGGGCTTGGGTCACGCTGGCTGCGATGCCCGGCTGGGCTCCCCGGCATCGAGACCGACCGCGCGTCGCCGGTCCGCAGCCCGTCGCTTCTCGGCTTCGAACCTCTGCCCGAGGAGGGTGCCGCGGTTGCCTCGAGACTCACGAGGATGCATGCGTCCATGTCGCGGCCCTCGAGGTCTTCTCAGAGCCATCGAACGCGAGCGAGGAGCTCCTCGGTCGGGGCACCGTGATCCGCACTGATCCAGCCGACGAGATCGGGGCGCGAACCCATCAGGACGATCGTGTCTTCGTCGCGGAGCGGGCCTGGAGCAAGCCCACCCGCGGTCAGCCAGCCGGACGGCGTCCCGGGCAGAACCGCGGCAGAGATGGCCCGGAGACGGGTCGCGCCACGCTTGCGGAGTCGACGGGTTGCCCGCTGGCAGGCGAGGTAGGTCGCGCGGCCTCCGGTCAGTGTGCTGACTGACAGCGTCGGAGATGTAGTGGGTTCGTCATCGTCGATCTCGATCGCCCAGATTGCACGGCCGATCCCGGCGAGATCGGCTGGATCGTCGATGCCCTGGTGCCGCAGGAATTCCGCCCACGCTGCGTCTGACGTCGTGGCGGTGTACTGGACGGGTCCCTCGCCCGCACCATGCCACCGTCCGGCCGGCTGCCGATCCGACTCCCAGAAGAACGGCACATCGACGTCCGTCGTTCGAAACACGATCACCAGAGCAGCCGCGCCGCAGCGTCCAGTGTCGCCTGTGCGGACGGATCGGCCGGATCGAAGTCGCCCCGCAGCACGGTCGCGGGGGCCAGCCCATCGAGCGCCGGATGCGCCCGCTCGAACCATCGCCGAATGCCGAACTCATTGAAGCTGCCTCGCAGGATCGCCACGATCTGGGTGACGAAGTGGAGCCGCAGCGCGATCCGATCTGGCGTTTGGCGGAGCCCGGACGCGTACCGGCGCAACGACGGCTCGGACGCACCGACCATCTGGCCGAGTGAGGCGTACCCGAGGATCTCCGCGAGTTGCGAGACCTCAGCCGCCGGCCGCGGCGACTGGCGCAGGGCCTCGAGAAACGCGAGCGTGGTCTCATCCGACGGCTCAGCGGCATCAGGGCGGGCCGCCAAGTCTTCCGCCAGACCGGCCCGGGCGGCGGCGGTGATGACCGATCCGACCAGCGCCCTGTCGACGCGAACGCCCTGCGGACGGTCGTGGAGGCCCATCAACTGGGCGAGCCGGGTAGCCAGCACGCCGGCGCGCGGTCCGTCCAGCTCGATCGTCGGCACCGAGAGTACCGCCGTGGATTCTGGACGGATCCTCATGATGCGCCGTATGGTATCCGATCCATGTCCGATTTCAAGACGCGTTTATTGGCTGGGGCGCCGATGTATCTGGTCACTCAGCAGGCAGAACCGCAGACCCGGGGCCGCCACCCTGGCCTGTGCAGCCGACGTGCCATCGTTGGTCACGACGATGTCGACCGAAGTGATGACCGCTGTCGCGAGAATGAGGGCGTCCGGCGTGCGCATTCCGGTTGCAGCACGGACACGGGCGGCCTCCCGGGCGATCTCGTAATCCACTTCAATGAGCCTGATCTCGGCGAAGTGGCGGAGAAAGCCTTCGGCGAGGGCAACCGCCGAAGCGCCGCTCCGAAACGGCCGCACGAGGATCTCCTCGACCGTGACCATCGACAGGGATGCCGAGTTCCGGCCGGTGGCAACGAAGGCGTCGAACACCTGCGCGGCACGTGAACTGGTTGGCTCAGTTCCGGTCAGGTATGACAGGACCGCGGATGAGTCCACGAGGAGCGAGGCGCCGGGGGCGATCGCCTCCTCGAGATCGGTCGCGCCCGTCGTGCTACTCCCAGCTCTGCCGTTCAGCGTCCAGGAACGCTGTTGGGTCGCCGTAGGTGTCGCAGAGCGTGCCGGCGTAGCTTGGCCGGATTCGATGCAGTCGAACGGTATCCGGGTCGCCCGCCACCACCTCGACGACGAACCGATCTCCCTCCACGATCCCGGCCGCGTGAACGACCGGCTCGGGCAGCGTTAGCTGGTTTCGGGCTCGCAGTCTGGCCTCGCCCGTCACACTTTGCTCACGCATGTAGGATATCATGACATGTCCTCGGATAAGATGTCACCAAGTGCGAAGTTTGGCCGCGACATCCGCGCTGTCAGGGTCCTGGCACGGTCCCGACGTGGACCGTCACGATGCCACCTGACATCGGCTGCCAGGTCACGTTGATCAGCCCCGCCTCGCGCATGATGGCGGCGATCCGGTCGGGGTCCGGGTAGCCCTTGACGCTGCGAGTCAGGTAGCCGTAGGCGCCGCCCTGGCCGATGAGGCGACCGACGACCGGGACGATCCGGTCGAACCAGAACTGGAGGATGCGAGCGAGCCGGCTCCGGGGCCGCGCGATCTCCAGACAGACGACCCGCCCACCGGGGCGGACGGAGCGGGCCATCTCCGCGAAGCCCTGGCCGTAGTCGGGCAGGTTGCGCATCCCGAACGCGATCGTGGCCGCGTCGAAGGTTCCACTTTCGGTCGGGAGGGCCAGGGCGTTGCCCTCGACGAACTCCAGCCCGGCGCGGGCGCCAAACCGGCGGTGTGCCACGCCGATCATGGCGGGCGAGAGATCGACGCCGAGGACGGTGCCGCCGGGCTGGGCACGCCGGTGCAGATCGGCGGCCACCTTGCCGGTCCCGGTCGCCACGTCGAGCAGCCGCTGACCGGGGCGCGCGGCGCTGAGCTCGACCGCCCGGCGCCGCCAGCGCGGTTCCTGGAAGGCCGAGATGACCAGGTTCATCGGGTCGTAGACACGGGCGATCCGATCGAACATCGCCCGGACCTCTGTCGGGGAGGCCGCATTGCCGCGATCGGTCGCGCGGCCGGATGGGGCCGTTTCGGGCGCGTCGCTGGGCGCGTTGGTACTGGGCGCGTTGGGCCCGGGTCCGCTGGTCACGGGCGCGACTGCTGAACCGGCCGTTCGCGTTCGCGCGGACCAGGCTCGATGACACCCGCCGTGACCAGGGCCGCCGTGACGGCATCGGCCATTGGCGCCGGGTCCGTGATGGCCGCCGCGTGCGCCAGGGCCGGGAGCCCCACGAGCCGGGCGCCCGGAATCTGTTCGACGAGCGCCGCCGCGATCGGCCGGTAGAAGGCCTGGCTGGCATCGCCGGTCAGGATGGTCGTGGGGACCCGGATCGAGCCGAGGCGGTCCGGATCGAGCCCGAGCAGGCCGGCGTCGACATACGCGCCATCGCCTTCGTCGGCCAGGAAGGCCTGGGCACGGTCGGTGAGCCGGTCCCAGGCCTCGTCCCCCCCGACGCCGCGCAGAAAGGTTTCCGCGGCGGCCGGCGCGCCGCCGGTTCGGTGCGCTCGCTCCGTTGCCGCCGCGACGCGGGCGAACGCCTCCTGGGTCTCCGGGTCGGCGAGCGGTCCATACGGCGGTTCCCAGGCGACGACAGCCAGCGCCCGCTCCGGCAGGCGGGCGGCAAATTCGAGCGCGACCACGCCGCCAAAGCTCATGCCGCACAGGATGGCCGCAGGACACCCCTCCGCGTCCAGGACGGCCCCGAGATCGTCGACATGGCTCGCGACCTCCACCGGCGCCGGTTCGGCCAGACGACTGCGACCACTCCCACGACGATCGACGACGTGGACGGTCAGTGCGCCGGAGGCTGCCAACGCTCGAGCGAGGCGGCCGAGCTGGCCGGCGGTGGACAGCGCGCCGTGGAGCAGAAGCATTGGGATCGGCCCGTCACCAACGGTTTGGTAGGCGAGGCGCACGCCCCCGGGTCGATCGATCTTGTGACGGCCGGGAATGGTGTCAACGGCCGCGGATTCGGCTCCGGGATCGAGTTCCGACCGGAGCTCGGCCCGGCGTACCTTGCCGCCCGGCGTTTTCGGCAGTGCGTCAACCCGGAAGATCGCCGCGGGCACCTTGAACCCGGCCAGCCACGTTCGGCAGTGGGCGGACAGGGCGTCGTCCCCCGGGTCGTCCATGTCAGGGCGAAGGAGGATGGCCGCCACGGGCACCTGACCCCAGGCCGGATCGCGCCTTGCCACGACGGCCGCCTCGGCGACCGCGGGATGCGTCAGGAGCACCGCTTCGACCTCCGCCGGCGAGATGTTCTCCCCGCCGCGAACGATTCGGTCCATCCGGCGATCGAGCACGGTCAGGCGCCCCTCCGGGTCCAGTCGACCCAGGTCGCCGGTGCGGAGCCAGCCGTCGGCGGTCATGGCGGCGGCTGTTGCGATCGAGTCGCCGAGGTAGGCGGAGAATCTGGCCGGCGTCTGGACAAGGATTTCGCCGACGCCGCCTGCATCCTGGTCGGAGAGGCGGATCGACACACCGGGGAGCGGTTGGCCTGCAGTGTCGGCGTGGGCCGCGGCGTCGGCCGTTGGCAGGGCTGTGACGCCCGAACCGGCTTCGGACAGGCCGTAGGTGGGGACCACCGGCCAGGCAGCCTCGATCGCCCGCCAGACGAGCGCGGGAGGAATCGGCCCGCCACCCAGCAGAACCGCTTGCACCGTCTCTGGCGGCGGGGCATCACCGGTCGCATCAAGTATTCGCAGGAGCTGAGGGGGGACCACCGAGACGTGGCTGGGGAACGGCGCAGCCGAGAGAGCCGCCAGGATCTCCTGCGGCGGCGGGCGATCCAGGATCACCAGCGGAACTCCGGCCCGGGCCGCCCGCCAGACAACCCCGAGCCCGGCCACGTGCCCAAGCCCCAGCGTCAGCAGCCAGCCGCTGGCGATCGGCAGCGCCGAGGACCAGGACGAGGCGCTGGCAGCCAGGGCGCCGGCGGAGAGGACGACGGCGCGCGGCTGGCTGGTGGTCCCGGAGGTCAGGACGATCACGGCGGGCGCATCGGGCCCCGTGGGCGCATCGGGCCCCGTGGGCGCATCGGGCCCCGTGGGCGCAGCGGGCCCCGTGGGCGCAGCGGGCCCCGTGGGCGCAGCGGGCCCCGTGGGCGCAGCGGGCCCCGTGGGCGCAGCG
>JANNQZ010000161.1:0-5131 GCA_031401015.1 Chloroflexota bacterium
AGCTGATCTCCTGGCGCCAGCTGCGCTTCCGTTTCGTCGTAGCGCATCCCGGGCATGAGACCGAGCGGCATCCCGGTCGCTCGCAGCTCATCGGCGCCCGTCTCGCGCCGGACGATGGGCAGGTTGTGCCCGGCGTTCGCAAAACGGATCTTGCCCGTGACTGGGTCGAGCACGCCATACAGGCACGTAACGAACATGCGTGGTGGCATGTCCCCCTGGAGGAGGTCGTTGACCTGGGCGAGGACGTCGCCAGGCCGGGCGAGATCCTGGCCCTCGGCGCGCAGGAACGAGCGGGTCGCCGCCATGACCATCGCGGCCGGCACACCCTTGTCCGTCACGTCGCCGATGGCGAACGCCAGGGTCCCGTCACTGCGCTCGACGAAGTCGTAGAAGTCGCCGCCGACCGCCCGAGCCGGCCGATAGTGCGCCTGGACGCTCCAGCCGGACGGCTGCGGTAGGACAAGCGGGAGGAAGTGCTGCTGGATGAGCTGGGCGACCTCGAGCTCGTGCTCGAAGCGCTCCCGATCGCGGGCCTCCGACTCCTGCTCCACCACGAGCTGGGCGATGCGCAGGGCGGGTGCGGCCTGCGAGGCAAGGTTCTCGAGCAGCTTTCGGTCGTCGGCGGAGTACTCCTGCTCCGACAGACGCGGGCCCAGGTTGAGGGTGCCGAGCAGCTCCCCGTGGGTGACGAGTGGAACGACGAGCGTCACGCCCGCTTCGCGTAGCGCGCGCACGGCCGGCGAGTCCAGCTCGAGGCGCGCCACGTCGACCGGTCCCGGAGCCGATTGGAGGTAGGCGAGGAGCGGGTCGTTGTCGGGGATATTGACCGCGATGTCGCGAGCCGGGGTCGCGGCGGTCGGCAGCACGTCCTCCGATGAACTGGCGGCGGCTTTGGGCGGGCCCCCGGGCAGGGCGTCGGCCGTCCGACGACCAAGGAGGCGGCGAATGGGTCGAGTCGGTTCGGTCATGTCGTCCTCACCGTAGGCACTGAACGTCCGGGATTCGTTACGGGATAGCGCGTCCTGGATAGCCCGCTCGACGCAGCCCTGAGCCCGACGAACGCCGTCCTGGCACTCATGGTCTCGCCTCGCGGATCCAGAGGCCCAATGACGCGGGCTTGACGGCGCTATGGACGGTCGCGCGGAGATCGAGCGTGACCGCCGCGAGATCGACCTCGTCGCGTAGCCTCGCTGAGAAGCCGGCGACCGTCTGCGCGGCGTCGTAGCGCGCCCGGTTGAACCGGTGGTCGACGGCGGCCTGGATCCGCCGCCGGAGCGGCTGGAACAGGGCGGCAGCAAGGAGCGTGGAGCCGGCGACCGCCAGGGTCTCGCCCTGGGTCACGCCGCCGACCACGCCCTGGAGCAGGAGTACGGCCCCCGCGTACACGACCAGGAGCAAACCGCTGAGGAGGGCCCACGACAGGCCGCGGCTGATCAGCCGGTCGATGTCGTAGAGGCCGTGGCGAGTGACGGCAATCCACACGGCGACCGGGACGAGGATGATGCCGGGAAAAGCGAGGACGATCCAGTTGACTCCGCCGCCCACGATCGAGATCATGAGTGGGACCACCGCCAGGAGGACCGCCGCGACCAACCAGCGCAGCTGTTGCCGCTCGAGTCCCGAGCCGCGCCGGTATCGCGTGACGACGGCTGCCACGCCAAGGACCGAGACCAGGAGGCTGCCGATCACGTTCAGCGGACCGGCGAGACTGGTGAGCCAGACCGGGAGGATGGCGACGCCGAACGGGTTCATGTTGGAGGCCAAACCCAAGATCCCTCCCGGCGTGACGATGACGAGGATGGCCGCGGCCGTCAACGCGCCAATCGCGAGTCCACTCGGCCAGCGCCACCTCGATGACGGAACGCGTCCGTCAGGAAACGACAGGGCCACGACCGGAAGGATCAGCGAGTACGCGAGCGCGTACGACGCCGGCCCGATGAGGAGCAGCGCGTTCGCGACCGGGTCGAGCGGGTCGCGCAGGGCGAGACTGCCGCCGACCGCATAGCCGAACGGCACCGCCGCAAAGGCAGCGCCCGCCGCGAGCAGGATCGCCCCCATCCGACCGCCGCCGCGGCGCGACGCCAGGAGCAAGCCAACGGTGGCGTTGGCGAGGGTCACGATGAGGACCCCAGCCATGGCGGCGTAGGCGACGATCCACCAACCTTGGGTGAGGCTCAGCTGCTGCTCGGCCGGCACCGCCTCCATCATCGAATCCATGAACTCGCCCTCTGCGATCACCCAGGCCCACGCCGCCGTCATCGACACGGTGAGCAGCCAGGCAACGACGGCGACGATGCGGCGCGTCATGCTGTGCGTCGTCGCCGTGGCCGGCCATCGCGATCCGCCGGCCACCCTCTGGGTCACCGCCGGCCGGCTCACCTTGGTGCGACCTCCGCCCGATCGATGAACGCGAAGTATCCCCATGCGGCCGTGAAGGCGACTTCCACCACCACGAGCAGCCATGCCTGTGTCCCCGCGAGGCCGCCCATCACTCCAGCCGCGGTCACGACCACGCTGAGGGCCCAGCTCACGAAGTTGCCCAGCGCGATCGCGCGCTGAGCGGTGTTGTCCAGGACGTTCCTGCCGAACCACACGACCGACGCGTAGCCAAGGTAGGCCGCGCCGAGCATGCGTGTCTGCGAAAGGCCCACCTCATTGACATCGAGGCCGAAGACCGCCGCAGTCTGAGCCGGCGCAAGCAGCGCCGCCAAGCCGCTGACGACCGAGAGTCCGGCCGCCACGCTCATGAACGTCTGCCTGTTCATCGTCGTCCTCCTCCTGCCCGGGCCTCTGACGAGGCCCTGGATCTCAGGCCTCAGGTTGGCGGGCGGTCGTCCTGCAATCGTTACGGCCCCGCGGGGCGGGATACGTCGCGCCTGGGCGCTCGCAGCCAGACGCCGATCTTGGTGGGGCGGAGCGCCGTATCCACGGTCCCTGCGATGTCGCCGCTCAGCGAGGCAAGATTGACCTGCTCGCGCAGCCGGTCCGCGAAGGCGGCCGCCGTCCGTTCTCCGTCGTAGCGCGAGCGGTCGAAGCGGCGGTCCACCGCCGCCTGGACCCGGCGCCGGACCGGTTGGAATAGCGCGAAGGCCGTGAGCGTGGATGCCGCTACGGCCAGCGTCTGGCCCTGGGTGAAGCCGGCGAGCAGCGCCTGGAGCACCAGGACCCCGCCCGCGAAGACGGCGACAAGCACGCCTGTCACGATCGCCCATCCGATCGTGCGGCTGACAAGCCGGTCGATCTCGTACAGGCGGTAACGCGTCACGGCGATCCCGATAGCGATGGGCATCGCGAGGATGCCGGCGTAGAAGATCAGCGCCGAGACGAGTGGGCCGTCCCCGGTCCGGACTGCCATCTCCACCAGGACGCCTCCCAACCCGACCCCGAGGACCGCCACGGCCGCGCCGAACCACCGGATCTGGAGACGCTCGATGCGATCTCCTCTCTGGTAGCGGGTGATCAGCCCCGCGATGGCCAGCGCGATGAGTGTGAGCAACTCGAGAGGGATCGCGTCGACGAACGGTTGGAGGAAGTCCGGCCAGCCATCGATGGCGATCGGGCTGAAGAAGTCCCTGCCCGGCGCGAGCGGGCCTGGCCGGACTGCCCAGGCGCCGAGGCCGATGCTGGACAGGACCACGAGAGCACCGGCCGGCACCCGCCAGCGGGGACCCGGAAGGCTGCCCGTCGGAAACAGCAGTGGCACCCAGCCGGCGATGACGGCCATGCCGGGGAACGCGAGGAGCGTTCCCGACCAGCTGATGACATGGGCGACCGCCGGGTCGACGATCCGTTGGACCGCGCCACCGGTCAGCCACGTCACCGCGAGGACCGCGTACAGCGGACCGCTGAGCATCAGGAGCCGGCCGATGGTGTGGCCGGGCCGGCGCCATTCGATGATGCCGCCGACCACCGACTGCAGGACGCATGTCACGTTGAACAGGGCGGCGCTGACGAGGATCCCTACCGGCGGGGCGGTCGAGAAGCCGATCAGCACGGCGTCCATGGCCAGCGAGATCGCCACCGAAGCGGTGACGGCGGTCGAGATCATCACGATCGAGAGCGCGCCCGGCCGTCCCGCCGTTGCGAGCGCGGTCATCGGCCGAGCCGGGCGCCGGATCATCGCAACCGCCCCGGACGGAGCCACAGGCTGGCCGCGGTGGGCTCGACACTGCGCGCGACGGCGTCGACGACGGCGCTCCCGACGAAGGGCAGGTCCATCTCGTCGCGTAGCCGTGCCGCAAGGGCATCGATCGTTCGCTCGGCGTCATACCGTGCCCGGTTGAAGCGATGATCGACTGCGGCCTGAGTCCGCCGCCGAACGGGCTGGAACAGCGCCGCCGCGGCAAGCGTGGACGCGGCCACCGCGATCGTGTCGCCACCGGTGATGGCGCCGAGCGGGCCTTGCAGAACCAGGATCAAGCCGGCGTACACGGCCACCAGCATCGCGCTGACCACCCCGTACGAGATCGTCCGGCTGATGATCCGGTCGATGTCGTACAGCCGGTACCGGAGGACGGCGATGCCGATCGCGATCGAGGGCAGCGGGAACGCCAGGATGCCCGGGAGCCACACCCAGTCCTTGTCGCGGCCCACGATCGCTGCGGCCATGAATCCAAAAGCCATCGCAATCGCGACGAGCGCCAGCGAACCCAGGAGCCATTTGAATTGTTGTCGCTCGATGCCCACGGCTCTTAGGAAGCGAGCCAGGAGGCCACCGATGCAGACGACGATCGCGCCGAGAAGCACCACGTAGGCGAGGCCAATTCCGTCGAACGCCGCCCAGCCTGACCAGCCCGGGGCGACCGCGAACGGGTTCACGATGACGGCCAGTGTCCCGTCTGACAGCGGCTTCGAAAACGACGGGGCAAGCGCCTGCAGGACGGCGACGAACGCGATCGTGAGAAGGGCCAGCCGCGTCAGCTGACCAATCATGCCTCGGGGCAACCGACCGGACGGGAAGACGGCTGAGAGCATGGCGAAGCCGGCAAGCAATCCAATCCCCGTCATGGTCAAGAGCCATACCGCGTATGGCAGCCACGGGGTACTCCTCGCTGCGATGGCGGTGGCCTCGACCTCCGGCAGGCCGGCGATGCTGAAGCCGGCCGCCATCAGCAGGAGCAGCCAGCCAATC
>JANNQZ010000162.1:0-11136 GCA_031401015.1 Chloroflexota bacterium
ACGAACGCGTTGAGCGCCCGCTGCTCTCGAGCCGAATCGCGGAGCCCGGTCATGATGAAGACGGCATACCCGAGATCAGTGGCCGCCTCCTCGAATCCCGCGGCCACCTGGCCGTGCACCGGATCGGCAAGGTCGTCGAGCAGGAGCCCGAGGATGTGCGTCCGCCGGGAACGCAGACTGCGCGCCGCGGCGTTGGGCGCGTACCCCAACGTTGCGGCCGCGGCTCGTACGGCGGCGCGGGTCGGCTCACCGATCCGCGGGTCGTCCTGGAGGGCACGCGACGCGGTCGACTCCGACGTGTCGGCCGCGCGTGCGACGTCGGCCAGCGTGACTCGCGGTTCGGTCGCGCTCCGCTCGTCGGCCACCGGCGGCCTCCTCGTGCAGATCTACCGGGATTCCCCGTTCGGGGGCCTGACGGGGACCCGTGCAATCGGTTGCGCAGCACGCTAGCATACGGCGACGAGAGGCGTCAATCCGGGAGCGTCGCGTGGGATGGGAGGATTGGCAGATGGCGCACACGATGAGGAAAGCGTCGGGGGAGGATCGGCGATGACGCCGCTGGCCAGGCGAGTGGCCACGTCATTGGCCACGCCGATCGATCTGCGCCGCCAGCGTGACGCCAGTGACGACGACCTCGCCGCCCGGCTCCACCCGGCCTACCGCGAGTCGATCGGTCGCATCCCGGTCGGTCGGCAGGTCTTCCGCGGGCTGCCATTCTGGCTGGCCGGGCCGGCGGCTCGGCGCCGCTGGATCGTGCTGGACCGGACGGTCGAGGTGGACCTGCGGTCACATGGGCCGGCCAGCCACGTCGTGATCGCCCACTTCTGCGACGCCTGGCGGGGACCGAACGGGCTTCGGCCGCTGGATCTGCCGGTCGGCTGGGTGGAGCCGGTTGGCCAGGAACTCGCCCGCTACACGCTGACGCCTGTCACCGGTCCATCGATCGGGGGGCCGATCCGGCGCCGGTTCGAGGTCAACGAGGGCATCATCGGCTGGGGGCAGGGTGCGTTCGCCGCCCATCCGCACCGGTTCGACGAGCCGCTCGACTGGCGCGGTCCCTATCCCGCCCAGGAACCGCCTCGCTACGCGGCGCCGGGGCAAGCCGGTTTGCTGGCGATGCTCCCCGGCGCGTGGGGCCCGGCGCAGACCGGCGTGGCCGACAGTGTCCCAAGCCCGACCGACGAGATCGCGCTGTGGTTGTACGAGATCGATGTTCCCGGCGGCCCGGCGGACCTGGTCCGCCTTCGGATGGAGCCGCTGGCCGCAGCCGATGAAGGGAACGCGGTCGTCGTGGCGGCCATCACGCTCTTTCGTGGGACCGAATCGCCACTCCGCCTCGATCCCAGGCGGACGCTGCGCGTCGAGCGCCACCGCGCGACCAGCCTTCCATCGATCGGGGTCGACCTCGGGCAGGTCATCCGCGAGCGCGCTGCGCCAGCGCCCGTGGCGGCCGACGGCTGGCCGGCCGACTCGATCGCCGGCTGGGGGAGCGCCCGCGGGTCGGCCACGACCTCGGCCGCGTTCGTCGACGTCGTCATGGCGCCGGACGCGACGATCGTGCTCGACGAGGAGGTCGTTCCGGCGCGGCGGCTCCCGGCCGACGGACGATCGCGTCGATTCGGCGCCTTCACGATCGAGCCCCTGCCGTGCCCAACCCGCCGCGTCGAGGTCGAGGTCGTCGATGCGACGACCGGTGAGCCGATGCCGGCGCGCGTCCATTTCCGTGCCGCCGACGGCCGCTACCTGCCGCCGCTGGGCCACCGCGACGAGATCAACCCGGGCCTGAACGAGGACGTCGGGGCGGACCTCATCCTGGGCGACACACCGTACGCCTACGTGTCAGGGCGCTTCGGGATCGACCTGCCGCTCGGCACGGTCCATGTCGAGGCCGTCCGCGGGTTCGACCACCGGCCGCTTCGGCAAACGATCGAGGTCGACGGAGGTGCGGCTCCGCTCGTGCTCCCCCTCGACGCGGTCCCTGGGCCGTTGGGCGACGGCTGGGTGGCGGCCGACTGCCACGTCCACTTCATCTCGCCGTCGTCGGCCCTCCTCCAGGCCCGGGCCGAGGGAGTCGAGATCGTCAACCTCCTCGCGACCCAGTGGGGCGACCACCACACGAGCGTGACAGACCTGCCGGTCGTCGCGCTGCACGACCCATCGGGGCGCCATCTCGTGGTGATGGGCAGTGAGAACCGCCAGAACATGCTCGGCCATATCGGCTTGCTCGGCGCGGCCCAAGCGGTCGTGCCGATGGCCAGCGGCGGCTCGCCCGAAGGTCGCATCGGCGATCCGCTGAGCGTGCTCATGGCGGACTGGGCGGACGCCGTCCGCGCCCAGCACGGGCTGGCACTGGCCGTCCATTTCCCCCTGCCCTATGCCGAGGTCGCGGCCGACATCGTCGCCGGCAAGATCGACGCGGTGGAGATGCAGGCACTCACGCCCGGCGTCGACGGGCCTTCGATCCGAGAATGGTACCGCTTTCTCAACTGCGGCTTCCGGCTGCCGGTTGTCGGTGGCACGGACAAGATGACGGCCGAGATCCCGCTTGGCGCGATCCGGACCTATGCCCGACTCGAGCATGGCCGGGAAGTGTCGTTTCCGGCGTGGTCGGACGCCATCCGGGCCGGCCGGACCTTCGTCTCGTCGGGCCCATTGATCGAGTTCGCCGTGGACGGCCGCGAGCCTGGTGACGTCATCGCGTTCGGATCGGGCGGTGGGACCGTCGAAGTTCGAGCCAGCGCGTGGGCCGCGCTCCCCGTCATCGATGGGATCGAGCTCATCCACGATGGCGCGGTCGTGGCGTCGACCAAGGCAGTGCGAGGCACGGATCGCCTGGCCCTCGCCGAGCGGGTGACCGTCAAGAACGGTGGCTGGCTGGCGGCCCGGGTCACGAGCGGCGAGCAGATCCCGTCGGCCTTCGCTACCAGCATGGGCGCCCATACCTCGCCGGTATACCTCGAGGTGCGCGGGCGACCGGCCTTCAGCGCACCCGATGCCGCGGTCATCGGGACGATCATCGACGGGGCGCGGACCTGGGTGGAATCGATCGCGACCGTCGCGTCCGGGGCCGACCGGCGGCGGCTGGCCGGCTACTTCGAGACCAGTCGGGCCCGCCTCGACGCGATGATCCGCGAGCACGCGAGGTAACGACCTCGCCCCGGGCGGATCAGTCGACCGCGAGCTCCCGCGCGACATCGGCAAGCGCCTCGAGGGTCGCCGGGTCGAACGGCGCCATCCAATCGAACACGACGAGCGACGCGCCCGCTTCGGCCAGCGCGGCCAGCCGGTCGGTGATCATCGAGATCGGGCCCACGAATGGGTTCGCCGCGGCCGCAGCGCGAGCGACGGCCGGCGGCGTCCCGTGACGGGCGAGGATCGCGGCATGGTCGTGCTGCGCAGCCCGCATCGTCGGACGCACGAGGGGCGAAGGCTGGCCGATCGTCCGGCGGATCGATCCCGGCGACCGACCGACGGACTCGCAATGCGCATCGAGGACGCCGTTCAGCCGGGCGAATTCAACGGGATCGTTGCCGTCGGCGTTCCACCAGTCGGCGTAGCGAGCGACGATCCGTAGCGTCCGTTTCTCGCCCGAGCCGCCGATGATCAGCGGGAGTCTCGACTGGAGTGGCGGCGGGTCATTGACCGCGTCGTGCGCCTCGAACCATCGGCCGGCCAGGGTCACGCGCTCGCCGTCGAGCAGCCCGCGGCAGATCGCGGCAGCCTCTTCCAGACGGTCGAGTCGCTCCCGCACGGCCGGGTACGGGAAGCCGTACATCCGGTGGTCGCGCTCGTGCCAGCCGGCGCCGATCCCGAGCACCGCCCTCCCTCCCGACGCGTGATCGAGCGCCGTCGCCATCCGGACGAGCAGGCCCGGGTTGCGGTAGCCGACGCCCGAGACCATGCACCCGAGCCGGACGCGGGAGGTGGTGGCCACCCACCCGCCCAGGACGGACCAGCCCTCGAAGACCGGCCCATCGACCGGGCCGACCACCGACTCCGGGCCGAGGGCGGGCACGAAATGATCGTTCGACCACAGCGATTCGAAACCCAGCTCATCGATCGAGCGGCCGGCCGCCATGAGGTCCGGCCACGCGACGTGACTCGCCCAGACCTGGAGGCCGACCGCGATTCCCATGGGTCGGGCGACTGGGCTCAGTCGGCCCTTGTCAGTTCGGCGGCGGCGGCCTGGACGGCTGCGACGATCCCGACATAGCCGGTGCAGCGACACAGGTTGCCTGAGAGGCCGGCCCGGATGTCATCCTCGGTTGGGTCCGGGTTGGCGCGCAGGAGGGCGGTCGCGCTGATCAGCATCCCGGGGGTGCAGAACCCGCACTGGACGCCGCCGTGCTCGAGGAAGGCCCGCTGCAGCGGATGGAGCGTGGAGCCCGAAGCGAGCCCCTCGACGGTCGTGACCTGGCGACCATCGGCCTGCAGCGCGAGATACGAGCAGGAATTCACCGGACGGCCGTCGATCAGGACTATGCAGGCGCCGCACTCGGAATCGTCGCAGCCCTCCTTGGATCCGGTCAGTCCGAGTTCGCCGCGCAGGACGGACAGCAACGTCCGGCCCGGCTCGATCTCCAGCGGGTAGCTCGTTTCGTTCACCTGGAGCGTCACGGGGTAGCGCACGATCAACTCGCTCCGAAGGTGCTGGCGCTGGCTGGAATCAGGAGCGTCTCGCCGCGTGCCCGGGCGATCGCCCCGGTGACGGCGCGGCGCACGACAACGGCCGCCATCGCCCGGCGGTAGTCGAGCGAGGCGCGGACGTCGGAGATCGGCGTTGCGGCCCCGGCCGCGAGCCTGCCCGCTTCCGCTGCGGCGGCGGGTCCGCCGTCGGAGCCGATCAGGGAGGATTCGGCGGCGGCGATCCGGCGAACCGTCGGGGCAAGCGCCGTGATGGCGATCCGGGCCTCGCGGACAATGTCGCCCTCGAGACGCACCACGGCCGTCGCGCCGACCACGGCGATCTCCATCTGGCGGCGGAACTCGAGTCGGACGTAGCAGCTGCCGGCTCCTGCGAGTTCGGGCAGCTCGACGGCGACGATGATCTCGTCCTGGCGGATGGCGGTCCGACCGGGACCGCTGAACAGATCGGCAAGGGCGATGCGGCGGCTACCGGTCGCGGAGCGGACTTCGACGAGCGCTTCGAAACAGAGCAACGGCCCGCTCGTCTCGGCAGCCGGCGAGGCGTTGGCGAGGTTCCCGCCGAGCGTACCGATGTGCCGAGTGGCCGGTGAGCCGACGATCGATGCCGCGTCGGCGATGGCTGTCCAGCGTTCACGGATGGCCTGATCAGCGGCGAGATCGGCGTGGCTGGTCGTCGCGCCGATCCGGAGGCCACCGTCAGTCGCGACGATCCCATGGAGCTCTGCGATCCGGTCCAGCGCCACGAGGTCTTCGGGCAAGGTCCACTTGCCCTGGCGGGTCCCGACGACGAGGTCCGTCCCGCCGGCGACGGGTCGGTGTCCCGCGGCGACCGCGGTCAGCGCATCGGACAGCGAGCTCGGGGCGCTGAAATGCCCGCCCATCTCAGCTTTCGCCGTTCGCGGCCATGGCGCCCCAGATCCGCTCGGGCGTCATCGGCAGCTCGTGGATCCGGGTGCCCAGGGCCCGGGCGATGGCATTGGCAATGGCGCCGGGCGTCGGGACATTCGGCGGCTCGGCGATCCCCTTGAGCCCCTTGGGGCCGGCGGTCGGTGATGGGGCGTCAACGAAGTCGACGTGGATCGGCGGCATGTCCGCCACGGTCTGGAGCTTGTAGTCGAGGAGGTAGGCGTTGCGCTGCCGGCCGTCCGCTGAAAGCTGGATCCCCTCGCTGAGTGCCTGCCCCATGCCCATCGCCACGCCACCGTAGATCTGGCCGGCCGCCCCGATCGGATTGATGATCGTGCCCGATTCGTGGGCAGCGGCGATCTCCAGGACCCGGACAACGCCGGTGTCGCGGTCGACCTTGACCCGGGCGGCATGCGTGAAGAAGGTTGGCGCTGCGAACGACTCCGCGCCCAGGCGACCAACGCAGCTGGCGGCGTTGACGGCCGGCGTGGGCGGCGGCAGACCTGAACCGCGACCGAGCAACAGGCCGGCCCCGGACGCCTCCGAGGCGAGATCTGCGATGGAGACGGACGCGGTGCTGCTCCCCTTGACCCGGGCCATCCCATCGACAAGTTCGAGGTCGGCCAGGTTGGCCTCGAGGAGATTGGCGGCCAGCTCCAGGAGCTGATCGCGGACCTCGGTCGCGGCGGCGATCACGGCTCGGCCGTTGTTGAACGTTGTCTGCGAGCCGCTCGCGCCGCTGTCGTACGGCCCCGCGTCCGTGTCCTGGTACAGGATCCTGAATTGATCCGGCCGCATCCCGAGGACCTCGGCGGCGAGGATCGGCAGGGCCATGACGGCACCTGTGCCACATTCCTGGGCCCCGGTGACGATCGTCCCGCTGCCGTCGGCATTGATCGTGAGGTGGGCGCCCGACGCCAGTGGGAATGACGGCCACCAGCCCGTCGCGACGCCAATTGCCTCGCCCTCTGGCAACGGCTTCCCCCACCCGACCGCGGCCGCCGCGCGCTCCAGCGTCTCGAGGACGCCGATCCGCTCAAAGACCTGCCCCGCCGGCCCGGTGTCGCCTTCGTGGACCAGGTTCCGGCGACGGAATTCGACCGGGTCCAGGCCGAGCCGCTCGGCGACAACGTCATGGTGCTGCTCGAGCGCCCAGCAGGTGGTTGGGCCGGTCGGCGCCCGAACGGAGCCTGACGGCTGCGTATTGGTGTAGACGGTGTCCGCCGTGATATCAATGTTCGGGATCCGGTATGGCCCGACCGCGAACATGGCGGCCAGCTGGCCGAGGAACGGCTCGTCCATGCTGTAGGCGCCGTTATCCACGATCAGATGTCCGCGACGGGCCACGATCGTGCCATCGCGCCGAACGCCCGTCTCGAGTTCCATGATCATTCGTTCGCGACGATGGTCTGGCAGCAGGAATTCCTCGCGCCGCGAGAAGACCACCTTGACGGCCCGTCCGGCGGCCTTTGACAACGCCGCGACCTGGGCCTCGAAGCCCAGCTCGCATTTCGCGCCGAACCCGCCGCCGAGGTGGGGCACGATCACCCGGATCTGGTTCTGCGCGAGGCCGAGCGTTTCGGCCACCCCGGACCTGACCGCAAACGGGACCTGCGTGGACGTCCAGATCGTCACGTGGTCGCCAGTCCACTCGGCGAGGATCGCTCGCGGCTCGATCGGGACCGCATGGGAGCCATCCGCGACGTACCGATCCTTGACCACGATGTCTGCCTCGGCCATGGCGGTGGCGGCGTCGCCCTTGACGATCGTGGATCGCGACGCGAGGTTGCGGTCACGGACGAGGTTTTCGTCAGCCTCGTACGTTGCCCAGGCGTCGTGGACCAGGGGGGAGTCGGGGCGAGCGGCAAGTTCAAGGTCGGTCACGGACGGGAGGGCTTCGAGGTCGATGTCGATCAGCGCGGCCGCCCGCGCGGCGATCTCCGGCGTGGTGGCCGCGACCGCCGCGATCAGCTCGCCCTCCCAGCGCACGACGTCGCGGGCGAAGAGGGTCCGATCCTTGAGGAAGGCCCCGTAGCGGTGGTCGGGCACATCGGCGGCGGTGATGACCGCATGGACGCCCGGCAGTGCTCGTGCGGCCGTCGTATCAAGCCGGCGGATGCGGGCGTGGGGGACATCGGCGACGCGGAACGCCCCGTGAAGCATCCCGGTTACGGTCAGGTCGGCAGCGTAGCGCCCGCTACCGGTGACCTTGTCCCGGCCATCCTGCCGGATCAGTGCGGGGGGCGGGATCGCCGTCATGGGCGCGAGGATAGCGCACGTGCGGAGTCGGCGACGCGCCACCAGGTACGCGCAGAATGTCTGTGCATGCCAGAACTCGACCATGCGCCTTCCGGGGCGTCATCGATCCACTGGGACCCGCTCCTTCAACTCGATGACCCCTACCCCGTCTATCGCCGGCTCCGCGACGGCGCAGACGGGCGCTGGGTCCATACTCTCCATATCGTGCTGTAGACCGTCACCGGTGACGGAGTCGGTGGACTCGAGCCTGTCTGAGGAGGTCCGCATCCTGGATCAGCCTGACGCACCCGGAGTCGCGGTCGCAATTAGATCCAGCGTGACCTTGTGTCCGCTGGCGATGCAGGCGCGCGGCTCGGGCGAGCGGCTCGTGGGCCGGCCGATCGAGCTGGCCGCCATTCGCCAGGAACTGGCCACCGCAGCGTCCGGGAAGTTCGCCTGCGTGACCCTCGAAGGGGAGCCGGGGATCGGCAAGACCCGGCTTCTCATGGCGGCCCTGGACCTGGTCGCGGCTGAGGGCTTCATTCCGGCGGCGGTCGCTGCCGACGAGGAGCTGCGAGGCCCCTTTCTGCTGGCCCGCTCCATCTTCGGATGCCAGGCCATCCAGGAGCTGCCCGCCGCCACCCCGGCCGGATCGGCCGTGCGGCGAGCGCTCGACGCGATCGCCGGTCGGGACGACCCGTCCCTGGCTGGTCTCCCCGCGGACGAGAAGCTCCTGCGGACCTACGACCTGGCGGCCGTGGCCATCGCGGAACTGGCCGCGGTGCGCCCGCTTGCGATCGTCCTGGACGACCTGCAGTGGGCCGACGAGGACAGCCTCCGGCTCCTTCGCTACGTCATCCGGAGCGCGGCCGGCAGCCGGATCCTCCTGCTCATCGCCCTGCGCCCGGAGGAAACTGCCGGATACAACGAGCTGGTCACCCTGGTCGCTGACATGGAGCGACTCGGCTTCCTGCGCCGGCTCCGCCTCCACCGCTTCACCCCGGCCGAAACCGCGGACTTCCTCCGACTTGTCCTCGGCGGCGATGTCAATCCTCTCAGCGGGGCGACGGTGCACGGGCAGGCCGAGGGCGTCCCGTTCATCGTCGAGGAGCTGGCCAAGGCGTATCGCGAAGCGGGCATGATCCGCCCGGTGGATGGCGGATGGACACTCGCCAGGAACGCGAGTCGCATCGTCCCTGCCGCGGTCCAAACGCTGATCCACCGGCGCGCGGCCCGGCTACCGGATGCCACCAAGGCGCTCCTGGCAGACGCGGGGATTCTTGGCCGCAGCTTCAGCCTGCGCGATCTTCGCGCCGTGAACGACCAGTTGAGCGGTTCGGCCGTGGACGGTGCCGATCTGACCGAGCTGCTCGCCCCGGCAATCGCCGCCGGGTTGCTGATGCGATACCCCGAGGGGTCGGCGGCGGATTACGCCTTTCCGCATGAACAGGTCCGCGACTTCGTCGTGTCGTCGCTCCCGACGGCGCGGCGGCGGCGTCTGCATGGCGCCATCGTGGAACTCCTGTCCGGGGCCGGCGAGCCATCTCCGGAGAGCCTGCCCATGCTCGCCCACCACGCCCGTGCGGCAGGCAACGCGGAGCTCAGCGCCCAGTTCGCCATCGAGGCCGCGAAGACGGCGCTCGCTCGGAACGCGCCGGAAGAGGTGATCCGGTCGGTCGAGCTGGGTCTCCCCGTGATCATCGAGCCACGAGACAGGGTGACGCTGCTGCTCCTGCGTGACGAAGCGCTTGGCATGCTTCACCGGTCGGGCGAGCGGCTGGACGCGCTGGCCGAAGTGTCAGCCCTGGCCGACGCGCTGCGCGACCCGAGCCTGACGCTCCGGCTGATGCTCCGGCGGTCGGCCGCGCTGCGCGACTCCAGCGACGAGGAGACGGCGGCCGACGTCGCCCGAGAGGTCCGCCGCCGGGCTCAGGCCATGAAAGACCGACACCTGGAGCTGGCCGCGGACCTCGAACTCGGCCAGGCCCTGCTTCGGAGCCCACTCGGGGAAGCGTTCGTACCGGTCATCACGGAGATCGATGCCGACGGGGCGGGAGAAGCGTTCGAGTCGGCAGTCGAGCTGGCCCGGGCGCTCGGGGACGATCGCAGCCTCGCTGCCGCAAGCCGGGAGCTCGGCGTGGTCGCCATGGCCAGGGTCCGCGCCGCGTTTATCGATACGGTCCTCTCCGGCGCCCTTCCGCAGGACGTGCTCCTCAACGGTCCCCTTGCCGTGGTGTACAAGGAAGCGGTCGGTCGGTTCCAGCAGGCGATCGAGGTGTACGACCGCCTGGGCGATCGACATGGGCTGATGTCGTCCATCCTGGGTCTGGCGTATGCGACGTGGGGCGCCGAATTCGTTTTCTCGGGGGCGATCCGTCGCCTCGACGAACTCCGCCGACTCACCAATCGCATGTCGACCCTGGCCACAGAGAGCGAGCGGAACCTGGCCGAACTTCAACTCCTGTACGGGATTCATGTCTATGCCCGTGAGTTCGGGGATCCCGACCTCAGCCTGTCTCGCGGCGAGGAGGCCTATCGCCGAGCTCGCGCGCTCGGCGACCGGACGGTGGAGTTCCTGGCCGCGGGGGGGATGGCGTTGGCGCGCCTCCAGGTGGGCGGCGTCGCGGAGGCCGAAGACTGGCTGAGGCGAGCCGCGGAGGCGGCCTCGGCCGCTCCGACCCCGCTCAAGGCACGGCGGTTGGAGTCCTGGCGCGGGCGCTGGGCTGGGGTTACGGGGCAGACCGCGGAGATGCGCAAACACCTCGCGCGGGCCGTCGAACTGGCGGTCGAGCAAGGTCTGCCCGCAGCTCGTTGCGAGGCGATGGCGCGCCTTGCGATCGAGGCGGCGCGGCTGGGCAGCAAGGAGGGGGATGACGAGCTGCTGGCCGTGGCCGAGGGTGCTGCGCAGCAGGCGATCGAGCTGGCCGCATCGCTTCCGGGACATCCGCCCTGGCGCGCCCAGGCCAACGCGGCGCTCACCTACGTCCGGATGGCGCGCAACGAGCCGGATGCCGCGCTCCAGAGCGCGCGATCGGCCGTGGCCGACTTCTTCGAGAGCGAGCAGGCCGAGATGTTCCTGGAGATCTGGCTGCCCTGCGCGCGCGTGATCCTCCCGCTGGGCGCCGAGGACGAGGCGGCGGCTATCCGTGGCAGGCTCCAGATCCTGCTCGGTGGTGTCGCCGAACACACGCTCGACGACGCGTTGCGGGGTCGCTGGTTCGCGACCATGCCCCAATCCGAGATCGCCGAGTTGGTGGGCGGGGTCGAGGCGGCCCGACTCGCCTACCGGACATCCCCGCTCATGGTGGCCCACGGCAGCCTGCCCACCGCGTCGATCGAGCTGAA
>JANNQZ010000163.1:0-15211 GCA_031401015.1 Chloroflexota bacterium
CTCGACGCGGACACGGTCCCCTGGCAGGATGCGGATGAAATTCATCCGCAGCTTGCCACTGATGTGGGCGAGCACCTTGTGACCGTTTTCCAGCTCGACCGCGAACATGGTGTTGGGAAGGGGTTCAACGACGGTTCCCTCCACTTCAATCGCATCGCGCTTGGCCACAGGCTGTGTGCTTCCCTCTCTCACGCAGCGTGTCGGCCCGGACGGACCGACACACGAACGTGTAGCGTATCAAAGATGCCGGCTCAAGGCAACCGGCGCGGCTTTCGATCACGGCTCAGTCAAGATCTGCGGTCCATCGGTGGTCACCGCAATGGAGTGCTCGAAATGCGCTGCCAGGGACCCGTCGGCCGTGACAACCGTCCAGTCATCGGCGAGGATCCTGGTCTCGTGGCCGCCCAGGGTGAACATGGGCTCGATCGCGAGGCAAAAGCCCGGCTCCAGCTTGCGCCCGGGGCGACCCGTGCGGTAGTTGGGGACCTGCGGCTCCTCGTGCATTGCGGTCCCGATGCCATGACCGACAAACTGGCGGATGATCCCCAGGCCGCCCCGCTGCGCCACTTCCTGGACGGCCGCGGAGATGTCATCGATGTGATTCCCGGGGACGGCCGCGGCGATCCCGGCCGTCAGGGCGTCGCGTGTCAGGTCGATAAGCTCACGGATGCGCGGCGGCGGCTCGCCGACAAAGAAAGTTCGCGCTCCATCCCCATGCCAGCCGTCCAGGATGGCGCCGGCGTCCACGGACACGATCTGCCCCGCGCGGATGGTTCGGGCTCCGGGGATGCCATGAACGATCTCGTCATCGACCGAAATACACAGGCTGCCCGGGAACGGCCGGTTCGGATTGATCCCCGGATACCCCATGAAGGACGGGATCGCCCCGGCCGCCCGGATGTGATCCTCCGCCATCGCGTCAAGGTCCGCGGTGGAGACCCCCGGCCGAAGTTCCGCCTCAACCCGGTCGAGGACCTGCGCGACGATTCGCCCTGCCTGGCGCATGCGTTCGATCTCGGAATGAGATTTCCTGGTGACCATCCTCAGTTGACCGCGGGCTCCTGCCCGACCTGCGCCAGCACACCTGCGGTCACGTCGTCGATCGAGCGGGTTCCGTCTACGTTGCGCAGAACCCCGGACTGGCGGTAATGGTTGAGCACCTCACGAAGTGGGGGGATCTGCTCGGCCATCCGTGCCCGTACCGTCACCTCGTCGTCGTCCTTGCGCAGAATGAGCGGCGAACCGTCGAGGTCGCACGCGTCGATCTGCCGGGGCGGATTCGACGCCACGTTGTAAACATGGCCGTTGGCCGCACAGATGCGCCGACTGGCCATCCGTGCGACGAGGTCGCCCTCGGGGACATCGATGTAGATCGCAAGGTCCACCCGCCCTCCCGTTTCCGCGAGCGCTCGATCGAGGGCTTGGGCCTGGCCCAGGGTTCGCGGAAACCCGTCGAGGATCGCGCCGCCACGAGCGTCACCGGCCTGCAGTCGCTCGAGAAAGATCCCCACCATCGTCTCATCCGGAACCAGTTGACCGCGACTCATGAACCGGTCTGCCTGGATCCCCAGTGAGGTGCCGGCACCCACGGCGGCTCGGAGCAGGTCGCCCGAGGCGAGGATGGGCACGCCGATCTGCCTCGCCAGCATCGGCGCCTGCGTCCCCTTCCCGGCACCCGGCGCGCCGAGAAGGACCACCACGGTCACTCGAACCCGGTCGCGCCGCAGATGGCGAGTCCAGCCGAAGGCGCCGCAGAGGACGGAAGCGAGCGCACTTCAAGGTGCGTGAGCGCGCGCCCGGAGGCGGCAACGCACGGATGGGCCGCCAGGTACGGCGCCGTTGTAGACGGCACGACCGTCACCTGATGAAGCCTTCGTAGTTGCGCATCATCAGTTGCGCTTCGATCTGCTTCATCGTCTCGACAACCACCGACACAACAATGAGCAGACTGGTGCCGCCGAGAGCGAGGGACGCCAGATCCGGAACCAGGAGACCGACCACCGAGGGCGACACCGCCACAAGGGCCAGGAACAACGCGCCGGCAAAGGTGATCCGACTCACGACCCGCGCAAGGTAATCCTGCGTCGGTCGACCGGGCCGGATCCCCGGGATGAACCCGCCGTTCTTGCGGAGCTGTTCCGCCGTCTCATCCGGCTTGAACGTAAAGGCTGTGTAGAAGTAGGTGAAACCGACCGTCAGCAGGAAGTAGAGCCCGATGTAGATGAGCGACTGCGGGTTGAAGAACGTGACGATCCCGCGCGCGATGTCCGCCACGATCGTGACTTCCGAGGTCGTGAAGTAGTTCGCCAGCTGCTGCGGGAAGAGGAGGATGCTGATCGCAAAGATGATCGGGATGACGCCGGCCTGGTTCACCCGAAGCGGCAGGAAGGTCTGGCCACCCGAATACATCCGGCGACCGCGGACCCGGCTCGCGTACTGGATCGGGATCCGTCGCTGGCCTTCCTGGATGTAGATGATCACCGCGACCGCGGCGATGGCCACCAGCCCGAAGGCGATCAGGATCGTGATGTTCGGATTGAGCAGGAAGGCACCGATCGCGCCAGGGGCCTGGCTGACGATACCGGCGAAGATGATGAAGCTGATCCCGTTGCCGATCCCGCGCTCTGTGATCAGTTCGCCGATCCACATCAGGGCGATGGCCCCGGCCGTCAGGGTCGCGATCTGGGTCAGTGTCGTGAAGCTCGACAGATCGAAGGTACCGGTCAGGACTTGCTGGGAGTTGAGCAGGGCCAGAAAGCCATACGACTGGAGCATCGCCATCGGCACGGTCAGGTACCGGGTGTACTGGTTGATCTTGTTGCGCCCGTACTCGCCTTCCCGGCTGAGGGCCTGGAGCGACGGCACCACGCCACTCATCAACTGCATGATGATCGATGCATTGATGTAGGGGTTCATGCCCACGGCCACAACGGAAAAGTTGGCCAAGCCTCCACCCGAGAACAGGTTGAGCAGGCCGATGAGCGCGTTGCCTTCGACAAAGTCGCGCAACTGCGCCTTGTCGATGCCGGGCACCGGCACGGCCGCCAGAAGCCGGAAGACGATCAACAGCCCAAGGACATACAGGACCCGGCGCCGGATATCCGGCGCCCGTAGAGCGTTGAGCAGGGAGTCGAACACGATCAGGCGCCGGCTGTCGAATCGGCCGCTCCGGGCTTGGTACCGGCCGCGGGTCGGTTCGCCTTGTCCGGGACGACCCCCTTGGCCGTTCCGCCACCCTTGGCCCCGCCGCCACCCTTGGCTGGCTTGGCCGCCGCTAGCGCCGCGGCCTTCTCCGCCCTTGCCGCCGCGGTGCTCCGGACCGGCTTGGCGGCCGCAGCCGCGGCCCGCTCATCACGGGCGGCTGCAGTGGCCGCGGCCAGCGCGGCAGTCCTGGCGATGGCGGCAGTCCGCGCGAGCGCATGCTTGCCGATCCTCGGAGTCGCGTTCTTCGGAACCGCGCCGCCGTCGGTGTCACCGGTCAAGCCGAGCGCGACCATCGGGGTGGCAGGGACCTCCAGGACGTTGACGCTCCCTCCGGCGGCCTCGATCTTGCGCCGCGCCGAAGCGGTGAACGCGTCGGCCACCACGAACAACGACGTTGCCAGGTCCCCATTGCCCAGGATCTTGAGCGGCTTCCGCAGGGTCCGGACCAGTCCGACGGCGCGCAGGATGTCCTGGTTGACGGTCATCGGACCGGCGGTCGGGCCATCGCCGGCAGCTACCGCGAGCGCGAATGCGCCCCGCTGCGCCACGGCCTCGATTGCGCCGACATTCACGACCTCGTAGTCGACCTTGAACCGATTGGTAAAGCCGCGGAGCTTGGGGATCCGCATGTGCAGCGGTGTCTGACCACCCTCGAACCAGGGTGGAATGGAGCCGCCGGCGCGTGCCTTCTGACCCTTGGTTCCGCGACCGGCGGTCTTGCCCTTGCCGGCCGCAATGCCGCGGCCGACCCGCGTGCGGGCCTTGCGTGAACCGTCCGCCGGGCGAAGATCGTGCAGCTTCATGACTTCCCTGCCGTGTCGGTATCCGCGATTTCCTCGACCGTGACCAGGAAGCGGACCTGGCGCACCATGCCGCGGGTTGCCGGATTGTCCGTGATGATGCTGCTGCTCCCGATCCCGTGGAGACCCAGTGCCCGCGCGGTGGCCCGGTTGCGCGCGATATGACTGATCGTGCTCTTCACCTGGGTCACCTTGAGCTTAGCGGGCACCGGCCACCTCCCTGACGGGCGCCGGTTGGCCCGGGATCCGGCTCACGAGCTTGATCCCGCGACGGGCACCGAGCTCCTCGGCCGAATGAAGGCTGCGAAGCGCCGCGATCGTAGCGCGCGTGACGTTGACCGGATTGGTCGAGCCATGCGTCTTGGACAGGATGTCCCGCACCCCAGCCGCCTCAAGGACGGCCCGGACCGCACCGCCGGCAATGACGCCGGTGCCCTGCGAGGCCGGCTTGAGCAGCACCCGGCTGGCGCAGTACTCCGTCCGCACCTCGTGCGGGATGGTGGTCCCGACCATCGGGATCTTGATCAGGTTCTTCTTGGCATCCTCGACGCCCTTGCGAATCGATTCAGGGACTTCGCCGGCCTTGCCGAGCCCGACGCCAACGTGACCGGCGCCGTCACCGACGACGATGATCGCGCTGAAGCTGAACCGCCGGCCGCCCTTGACGACCTTGGCGACCCGATTGATCTGGACGACGCGCTCCTCGAGCGCAAGCTTTGATCCGTCGATACGTGCCACGTGGGCTCCTTCCGATCAGAAATCGAGTCCGGCCTGGCGAGCGGCATCAGCGAGCGACTTGACACGCCCGTGATACCGGAACCCGGCTCGGTCGAAAACCACGCGCTCGACCCCGGCGGCCTTCGCCCGTTCTGCAACGAGCTTGCCCACGACGGCTGCTTCAGCCGACTTGGTTGCCGTGGAGCCCTTGAGCTCCTTGTCCACCGTTGAGGCGGCTGCCAATGTCCGGCCGGACGTATCGTCGATCACCTGCGCATAGATGTGATTGAGGCTGCGGAAGACCGCGAGACGCGGGCGCCCATCCGTACCCGCCAGGCGCAGGCGGATCCGATCGTGGCGCTTCTGTCGCGCGGCGCCGCGAGAGGTGGCCTTGGTCATCGGTTTCGTTCCTTGCTGATCACGGGATTACTTCTTGCCCCCGATCTTGCCGGCCTTGCCGGCCTTGCGCCGGATGTACTCGCCGGCGTAGCGCACGCCCTTGCCCTTGTACGGTTCGGGCTTGCGGGTCGAGCGCACCTTGGCTGCGATCTGCCCGACGAGTTCCTTGTCGATCCCGACGACCGCGAGGCGGGTTGGCGATTCGACTTCGAACGTGATGCCCTCGGGTGGATCGATCTCGATCTGGTGGCTGTAGCCCAGGTTGAGCTGGAGCTTGCGACCAACGAGCGCCGCGCGATACCCGACACCGGTGATCTCGAGGCCCTTGCGATACCCGTCGGTGACACCGACGACCATGTTGTTGACCAACGTCCGGGTCAGCCCGTGCAGCTGCTTGTGGGTCTTCTGTTCAGTCGGCCGGGTGACAACGAGGGTTGCCTCCTGGCGGCTGACGGTGATGTCGGGGTGCAGCGCGCGATTCAGGCTGCCCCGTGGCCCCATGACCGTCACGTTCCGCCCGTCGATCGTCACGTCGACGCCGGCCGGAACCGCGATCGGGAGTCGTCCAATTCTCGACATGTGGGTTCTGCCTACCAGACGAAGGCGAGGACTTCGCCGCCCAGCTGCGCCTGGCGCGCCTGCTGACCGGTCATGATCCCCTGGCTCGTGCTGACGATGACGATGCCCAGCCCGCCGAGCACCCGCGGGATGTCGGTCTTGCGGGCGTAGACCCGCAGACCGGGCTTGCTGATCCGTTTGAGACCGGACACGACCGAGACCCTGCCATCGACGTACTTGAGGGTGAGCCGCAGGACCGCAGTCGGGCCATCCTGCTCTTCGCGGACATCAGAGATGAAGCCCTCGGCCTTCAGAATCCGGGCGATCTCACGCTTGGTGCGTGACGCCGGGACCAGCACCTCGGTGTGCCGTGCCCGGGACGCGTTGCGAACGCGGGTAAGCATGTCTGCGATCGGGTCGGAGATGTTCATCGGTCCCTTACCAGCTCGACTTCGTGACGCCCGGCAACTCGCCCAGGAGCGCCATCTCCCGGAAGCAGATGCGGCACAGGGCGAACCGTCGGATAAAGGCCCGCGGCCGACCACACACGGTGCATCGGTGGTAGCCCTGTACCTTGTGCCTTGGTGTTCGCGCCGCCTTGGCGATCATCGATTTCTTGGCCATGAGTCTCCCTCCCCGCGCCTACGAGGCGAAGGGCATGCCGAGGAGTTCGAGAAGCTTCTTCGATTCCTCGTCTGTCTTCGCCGTCGTCACGATGCTGATTTCCAGCCCTCGGAGGCGGTCCACCTTGTCGTAGTCGATCTCCGGGAACGCGAGCTGTTCGCGTAAACCGAGCGTGTAATTGCCCCGCCCATCAAATGACTTGCTGGGGATCCCGCGAAAGTCGCGGATGCGGGGCAGGGCGAGGGTGGTCAATCGATCCAGGAAGTCCCACATCCGCTCGCCGCGGAGAGTGACCTTGGCTCCGATCGAGTTGCCCGTGCGGACCCGGAACTGAGCAATGGATCGCCTGGCCTTGGTCACGATGGGCTTCTGGCCGGTGATGGTGGCCAGGTCGCCGATCGCGGCATCGAGGGCCTTGGCATTGGTGAGCGTCTCACCGAGCCCGATGTTGATCACGACCTTGGACACTCGCGGGACCTGCATCGGGTTGCCGTACTCGAACTGCCGGCGCAGGGCGGGAGCGACCTCGGCCGTGTAACGCTCCTGGAGTCGGCTGGTCATGCCTTCACCTCCAGCTGTTGGCCGCAATGTCGGCAGACGCGCACCCGGCGGCCGGTTTCCAGGGTCGCATGGGCGATCCGGGTCGGCTTGCCGCAGTCCGTGCAGACGAGCATGACCCGCGCGATCGGCAGCGGCTGCGCGATCTCGAGGATTCCGCCCTGCTGGATCTTGGGGGTCCGGTCGTTCGCGTTCGACGACTGCCGCGGCTTGGTGTGGCGCTTGGCGATGTTGATCCCCTCGATCACCACCTTGACCCCACCGGCCGGCGAACTCCGTCGAAACGGGCTGCGAGCGCTGCTCGGGGATGCCTCGCGCCGAATCACCCGGTCGACGACGCCACGCTTGCCCGCGTCCCTGCCGGCCAACACCACGACGGTGTCCCCTCGGCGGATTTCGGGAACCTTTGGGCTGCGCGGGCTCGCGACGCGTACGGCCATCACAGGACCTCCGGGGCGAGCGAGACGATCTTCATGTAGTTCCGATCGCGCAGCTCGCGCGCGACGGGGCCGAAGATCCGGGTGCCGCGCGGGTTGCCCTGGTTGTTGATCAGGACGGCCGCGTTCTCGTCGAACCGGATGTAGCTGCCGTCCGGCCGGCCGTACTCCTTGGCCGTGCGCACGATCACGGCGCGCACGACGTCGCCCTTCTTGACCGCGGCGTTGGGGATCGCCTGCTTGACGCTGGCAATGATCACGTCACCCACCCCGGCATCGGTCTTGAGGGAGCGACCCATCACCCGGATGCACTGGATGGTGCGGGCACCAGTGTTGTCAGCCACCTTGAGGCGGGTTTGGACCTGGATCATGCGCCGGCCTCGCCATCGGGCGTCGCGGCCTCGTCATCCGCGCCTCGCGTGCGTCCGGGATGCGCCGCCGAGTGAATCGCCTCGGTCGTGGCGGCCTCCTCGCCGACAAGTTCGCCCGGCAGTGCATGATCGCCGCTGCGCTGGATCACCGACACCAGCCGCCAGCGCTTGGTGGCGGACAACGGGCGTGATTCCTCGATCAGGACGGTGTCGCCGATCCGGGCATCGTTGGTCTCATCATGGGCCTTGAACTTCGTGGACAAGCGGATGACCCGCTTGTACAGCCGGTGGCGAGCCAGGCGCTCGATGGACACGACGATTGTCTTGTCCATCCGGTCGCTCACGACCCGGCCAACCTTGGTCTTGCGCTTGCCTTGCACGTGGGTGTCTGCTCCTGTCATCGCGCCCTCCGTCAAGCCGTCTTGCCGAGCTTGCGCTCGCGCTGGACGGTCAGGATCCGGGCGATCGTTCGCCGCGTCTGCGGGATCGCGCTGTAGTCCTTGAGCTGTCGGGTCGACAGGGCGAAGCGTGCCCCCCACAGATCCTGCTTGGCCTCGCGAAGCGCATCCTCGAGCTCAGGGTCGGACAGCTGGCGAACCTTGTCGATATCCATCAGTTCGCCTCCTTCGCTGACTCGCGAACCACGACCCGGGTCGTCACCGGCAGCTTGTGGCTGGCGAGGCGCATCGCCTCGACCGCGGACTCGTGGTCAACGCCCGCCATCTCGAACAGGATTCGACCGGGCTTGACCACCGCTACCCAATGATCCGGCGCTCCCTTGCCGGAGCCCATCCGGGTCTCGGCCGGCTTCTTTGTCGCGGGCTTGTCCGGGAAGACCCGGATCCAGATCTTGCCGCCACGCTTGACCGACCGGGTCATGGCCCGCCGGGCCGCCTCGATCTGCCGACTGGTGATCCAGGCGGGCTCCGCTGTCGCGAGGCCGTAGTCGCCAAAGGCCACCGAGTGACCGCCCTTGGCCATGCCGGACATGCGGCCGCGCATGACCTTGCGATGCTTGACGCGCTTGGGCATCAACATGGGTCAGGCTCCAGTTCCGGCCTGCGCCGGCATGGCGGCATCGCGGGCGAGCGTCCGCTCCGGGACAATATCGCCGCGATAGATCCAGACCTTGACGCCGATCCGGCCGTACGTTGTGTGGGCGTGGATCTGTCCGTAGCTGATGTCGGCACGGAGCGTGCCGAGCGGGATCCGACCTTCCTTGTCCCACTCCCGTCGCCCCATCTCCGAGCCCCCGAGTCGACCGGCCACGGCGATCTTGACGCCCTTGGCTCCGGCCTTCATCGAGCGCTGGATGGCCTGCTTCATGGCCTTCTTGAAGGCAATCCGACGGCTCAACTGGCCGGCGATGTTCAGCGCCACCAGGTGCGCGTCCAGCTCCGGCTGGCGGATCTCCTTGATTTCGAGCTTGACCTTGCGGGTGGTCAGCGCACCGATCTGCTGTCGCAGCGTCTCGACGTTGGCGCCGCCCTTGCCAATCACGATGCCGGGCTTGGCGGTGTGGATCGTGACGGTCACATGGTTGATCCCGCGTTCGATCTCGACTCCGCTGACGCTGGCGTTGGCCAGGCGCACATCGATCAACTTCCGGATCTTGATGTCTTCCTGGAGTGAGGTCGTGTATTCCTTGTCATCGGCATACCACTTCGCGGTCCAGGTGCGCGACACGCCGAGCCGAAAGCCGTACGGATGGACCTTGTGTCCCATATCAGGCCTCCCGCTCCGCGACGACGATGGTGATGTGGGTCATGGGCTTGTGGATGGCAAAGGCCCGGCCCTGCGCTCGCGGCTGGAGCCGCTTGATCGTGGGGCCCTCGTTGGCGACCGCATCAACGATGACGAGGTCCTGGGCAGACAGGTTGTGGTTGTTCTCGGCATTGGCGGTTGCGCTCTTCAGCACGCGGCCAACCTCTTCGGCGGCCTTCTGGGGCATGAACCGAAGCGCCGCGGCCGCGTCCTCGACCTTGAGGCCCTTGATCGCCTGGGTAATGAGGCGCGTTTTGCGGGTCGAGCCGCGGAGATACTTGGCAGTAGCGGATACACGCATCGTCGGCCTACTTCAACGCGGTCGATCGGTCGGTGTGCTTGCCGTGCCCGCGATAGTTGCGGGTCGGGCTGAACTCACCCAGGCGATGGCCAACCATGTTCTCGGTCACGTAGACCGGGATGTGCTTCTTCCCGTTGTAGACCGCGATGGTGTGGCCGATGAACGTCGGGAAGATCACCGACGCGCGCGACCACGACTTGATCAACTTCTTCTCGTTGCGCTTGTTCATCTCCTCGATCCGACCGAGAAGGCGGGCCTCGATGAACGGGCCTTTCTTGACTGAACGGGACATCGGTTCCTACCTCCCCCCTTACTTGCGATGCCTGGACCGGACGATCAGTCGCCCGGTGGTCTTGGAACGTCGGGTGCGATAGCCCATCGCGGGCTTGCCCCATGGGGTCTTTGGCGGCATGCCGGTCGGGGACTTGCCCTCCCCGCCGCCGTGCGGATGATCCCGCGGGTTCATGACCACGCCGCGGACCTCCGGTCGCTGACCCAGGTGGCGGGCACGACCGGCCTTGCCGAGGTTCTGGTTCTCATGATCAAGGTTGCTGACCTGGCCGACGGTCGCCATGCAGCGGAGCGGGACACGCCGCATCTCGCCCGACGGCAGGCGAACCGTGGCATGGTCACCTTCCTTGGCCAGCAGCTGGGCCGACACCCCGGCCGATCGGACGATCTGGCCGCCCTTGCCAGGAACCAGTTCGATGTTGTGAATCGTGGTCCCCAGCGGAATGTTCGCCAGCGGCAGAGCGTTGCCCGTGCGCGCATCGGCATCGGACCCGGCCACCACGACGTCCCCAACCTTGAGGCCGTGCGGCAGCAGCATGTAGCGCTTCTCACCGTCGCGGTAATGCAGCAGGCCGATCCGTGCTGAACGGTTCGGATCGTATTCGATCGTCGCCAGCCGGGCGGGCACACCGACCTTGTCGCGTTTGAAATCAATCCGGCGATAGTGCTGCTTCTCGCCGCCACCCCGGTGCCGAACAGTCAGCCGGCCGGCGTTGTTGCGTCCGGATCCGCGCGTCTGGGCTTCAAGAAGCGGCTTGTAGGGCTCCTTGGTGGTGATCTCCTCGAACGTCGAGCGGGTCATCTGCCGGAGCCCCGGTGAGGTGGCCTTGTAACTGCGCAAGGGCATTGATCAGACCCCCTCGAAGAATTCGATCTTCTGGCCGGGGGCGAGGGTCACGATCGCCTTGCGCCAGGGTGTGGTGTGCCCAGTCGTCTGCCCGCGACGATTGCCGCGGCGCTTCTCCTTGGCCTTGGTGGTCAGGACGTTGACCGCCGTGACCGTCACGTTCTCCTTCTTGTAGAGCTCCTCAACGGCCGCCTTGATCTGGATCTTGTTGGCCCGGTCGTGGACGGCAAAGGTGTATTTGCCGCGACCCGACTCATCGATCGACTTTTCGCTGATCACAGGCCGCAGGACGATTTCGGGCGCCGTCAGGGCACTCATGCGTAGACCTCCTGCATCCGGGCCAGCGCCGGCTGCTCGATCAGGATCACATCCGCGTTGAGCAGGTCAACCACGTTGAGCGAGTCGGCCAGGATGATCTCCACGGTCGGCAGATTGCGTGCCGACAATTCGAGCATCCGGTCGCGCCCAGGCGCCACGACCAGCACGCGTCCGGTGGCGTCGAGGGCGCGGAGCACGCCGACCAGATCACGGGTCCGGATCGCTTCGAGGCCGAAGGTGTCGATCACCTTGATCGCCTCGTCTCCGAGCTTGGCGGTCAAGGCACCGCGGAGCGCCAGGCGCTTCATCTTGCGTGGCAATCGCTGCTCGTAGGAGCGAGGATGCGGCCCGAAGACAACGCCGCCGCCGCGGTAGTGCGGTGCGTTGGTGGAGCCCTGGCGAGCGCGTCCGGTCCCCTTCTGGCGGTACGGCTTCTTGCCGCCGCCGCGAACCTCGCCGCGCGTCTTGGTGTCCGCGGTACCGGTGCGTCGCGCGGCCAGCTGGGCGGTCACGACCTGGTGCAGGACGGCCGCGTTGACCGGAGCGGCAAACAGCTCGTCGCTCAGCTCGACGCTGCCAACCGCCTTGCCGGTGCGATCGTGGAGATCAATGGCTGGCATCGGGTCAGACCTTCTTCACGAGGATCAGGCCGCCGCGGGCGCCGGGCAGACTTCCCTTGACCAGCAGGAGGTTGCGCTCCGGATCGGTGCGCACGACACGAACCTTCTTGATGGTCACCCGTTCGTCACCCATGTGGCCGGCCATCCGCAGGCCCCGATAGACGCGACCCGGCGTGGTTCCCGGACCGATGGAGCCCGGCGCGCGGTGATGATCGGAACCGTGCGTCTTGGGACCGCGCTGAAAGTTGTGACGCTTGATCACACCCGCTGTCCCCTTGCCCTTGGACACGCCGGTCACATCCACCTCGTCGCCCGCGGAGAACAGGTCGGCCAGGTTCATCGTCTGGCCCACCTCGACGCTGGCGAGGTCGTCGACACGGAACTCACGGATGGTCTTGACCTTGGGCAGATCCTTGAGCTGGCCGGCCCGCGGCCTGGAGAGCTTGGTGACCGGGTCCGTCCCGAGCTGAACAGCCGAGTAACCATCTCGCTCGGGCGTTCGAATGCGAGTGACGGTGTTCGGCCCAATCGCCACCACCGACACCGCCACCATCGTGCCGTCGTCCTCGAACACCTGGGTCATCCCGACCTTGCGGCCAATCAATCCGATACTCATCTGGGAGATCCTGTCTCGCCGCTGAGCCGTGCCCAGGGCAAGGCGGAGCCGAGCACGTGAGCGAGCGCACGGTGGGTGCGTGAGCAAGCGCGCGCAGGCGACAACGCTGCCCTGGGTCGGTTGAGCGAGTGAGACGTCATTACATCTTGATTTCGATGTCGACGCCGGCCGCGAGGCTGAGTCGCATCAGGGCGTCCACCGTCTTGGATGACGGATCGAGGATGTCGACGAGCCGCTTGTGGGTGCGGATCTCGAACTGCTCGCGGCTGTCCTTGTCGATGAACGGGGAACGCAGGACTGTGAACTTCTCAATCCTGGTGGGCAGCGGGACAGGACCGACGACATCGGCGCCGGTGCGCTGGGCGGTCTCCACGATCTGGGCAGCCGACTGATCCAGCAGCCGGTGATCGTAGGCCTTGAGGCGGATCCTGATCCGCTGCTTTGCCATGTCGTCCTACTCGACGATGCTGACGATGGCGCCGGCGCCGACGGTCCGACCACCCTCGCGGATGGCGAAGCGCTGGCCGAGCTCGACGGCGATCGGGGTGATCAGCTCGACGCTCATCTCGACGTTGTCACCGGGCATGATCATCTCGGCTCCCTCGGGCAGTCCGATCGCGCCGGTCACGTCCGTGGTGCGCAGGTAGAACTGCGGCCGGTAGCCGTTGTAGAAGGGGGTATGGCGGCCACCCTCCTCCTTGGTCAGGACGTAGACCTGGGCGGTGAACTTGGTGTGGGGCTTGACGGAGCCCGTCTTGGCCAGGACCTGGCCGCGTTCGATCTCCTCGCGCTCGATGCCCCGGATGAGACAGCCGACGTTGTCGCCGGCGCGGCCCTCGTCGAGCAGCTTCTTGAACATCTCGACCCCGGTGACCACGATCTTGCGGGTGGTCTTGACCCCGACCAGCTCGACCTCGTCGCCGACCTTGACGATGCCGCGCTCGATCCGCCCCGTCGCCACGGTGCCGCGGCCCTTGATCCCGAAGACATCCTCGACCGGCATCAGGAAGGGCTTGTCGATCGCGCGCTCCGGGGTCGGGATGTAGCTGTCGACCGCATCCATCAGCTCCTGGATGCAGGCATAGGCGGGATCGTCGACGCCGCCCGTCGCCTCGAGCGCCTTGAGCGCGCTGCCGCGCACGAACGGGATGTCGTCTCCTGGGAACTTGTACTTGGTCAGCAGTTCGCGGACCTCGAGCTCGACCAGGTCGAGCAGCTCCTCGTCGTCGACCATGTCGACCTTGTTGAGGAAGACCACGATGAAGGGGACCTCGACCTGGCGGGCCAGCAGGATGTGCTCGCGGGTCTGGGGCATCGGGCCATCGGTCGCGGCCACGACCAGGATCGCGCCGTCCATCTGCGCCGCGCCGGTGATCATGTTCTTGATGTAGTCGGCGTGGCCGGGGCAGTCGACGTGGGCGTAGTGGCGCGCGACCGTTTCGTACTCGACATGGGCGATCGCGATCGTGATCCCACGCTCGCGCTCTTCTGGGGCGTTGTCGATCGAATCGAAGGCGCGGTACTCCGACTTGCCCGTCAGCGCGAGGTACTTGGTGATCGCCGCGGTCAGGCTCGTCTTGCCATGGTCGATGTGGCCGATCGTGCCGATATTGACGTGCGGCTTGGTGCGCTCGAACTTCTTCTTGGCCATGCTGACTGCTCCCTGGCTCCGCTAAACCTTGGACTTCTGGACGAGTTCCGAGGCCAGGTTGACCGGCACCTCGGCGTAATGACTGAATTCCATCGAGGAGGTGGCGCGGCCCTGCGACATGCTGCGCAGGTCCGTCACGTACTGGAACATCTGGGCGAGCGGCACGAAGGCACGGATAACCTGGGTTGTGCCGCGCGATTCCATTCCCTCGATATGGCCGCGCCGGCTGTTGAGATCGCCGATCACATCGCCCATGAATTCCTCGGGCATCGTGACCTCGTTGCGCATGATCGGCTCGAGGATCGTCGGGTCCGCCTTGGAGAAGGCGTCTTTCACGGCCATCGAACCAGCGATCTTGAACGCCATCTCGGACGAGTCAACCTCGTGATACGACCCGTCGAACAGGGTGGCCTTCACGTCAACGACCGGGAAGCCGGCGTAGATCCCCGTCTGGAGCGTCTCTCGAATGCCGGCGTCGACGGACTTGATGTACTCACGCGGGATCGTACCACCGACGATCTTGTCGACGAACTCATAGCCGGAGCCCTTCTCGCCCGGCTCGAGCTTGATGACGGCGTGCCCGTACTGTCCCTTGCCGCCCGTCTGGCGAATGAACCGGCCATTGCCCTCGGCGGCGCGCCGGATCGTTTCGCGATAGGACACCTGGGGCTTGCCCACGTTGGCGGCGACCTTGAACTCACGGATCATCCGATCGACCAGGACCTCGAGATGGAGCTCGCCCATCCCGGCGATGAGCGTCTCGGATGTCTCCGGGTCCGTCTTGACCCGGAAGGTGGGGTCTTCCTCGGCCAGCCGCTGCAGGGCGATGCCCAGTTTGTCCTGGTCCGCCTTGGTCTTCGGCTCGATCTTGACCTCGATGACCGGTTCGGGAAAGGTCATGGACTCGAGGATCACGCCATGATCGGGATCGGTCAGGGTGTCACCCGTGAAGGTGTCCTTGAGCCCGACGGCCGCCGCAATATCGCCGGCGTAGACCTCGTCGATCTCCTCACGGTGGTTGGCGTGCATCTGGAGCAGCCGACCGATCCGCTCCCGCTTGCCCTTGGTCGGGTTGAGGACGTACGAGCCCGCCTTGAGCGTGCCCGAGTAGACCCGGAAGAAGGCCAGCTTGCCG
>JANNQZ010000164.1:0-3806 GCA_031401015.1 Chloroflexota bacterium
CGCTTGGCAACATCTTCAGCTTCAATGCCGGCGAGCGGACCGGGGAGCTTCGAGGCCTGTCGCTGCGCTGGTACGCCTATGCGCTGGACGACAGGTTCGCCATGGCCGCGCTGCGCAACAGCGTGATCGTCGGGGCGTGGACCGCGATCCTGGCCACGTCCTTTGGGACGATCGCGGCGCTCGCACTCCAGAGAACCTCGCGCACCGTGCGTGCCGTCTTCGATGCGATCACCTATGTCGCGATCATCATCCCGGGGATCGTTATCGGGATCGCCACGTTGATCTTCTTCGTCAACGTGTTCGGCTGGGTGAACCCCTGGCTGGACTACCTCTGGACGAGCGCGCGCCTGGGTGCCCCGCCAACGATCGGGACCGGCCTGCACACGATCGTGGCAGCACATGTCCTGTTCACGATGGCGATCGTCATGGTGCTGGTCCGCGCGCGCCTGGCCGGGATGGATCGATCGCTCACCGATGCATCGTTCGATCTGTTCGCCCCGCCCTTTCCGACGTTCGTCAATGTCACGCTGCCGCAGCTGTGGCCCGCCATCATCACCGGCGCGCTGCTCGCATTCACGTTCAGCTTCGACGACTATGTGATTGCGTCGTTCGTCGCGGGCGCCGGCCAGCCGACGTTGCCGATGTACGTGTTCGCCTCGATCCGACGTGGCATCACGCCGGAGATCAATGCGATCGCAAGCATGGTGCTCGCGGTAACCGTCACGGCCCTCGTGATCGTCGGGCTGGTCTATCGGCGGCAGGTTCGTCAGGATCGGGTGGGCGATGGGCCCGAGCGCCAGCCTCAGGCGGTCGCCCTGCCCGTGGCGGAGGAGCCTACCTGACGACTAGGCCACTGGCACCGGCTCCGGCAGTCCTGCCTCGGAGGCCAGGAGCGCCGCCTTGTCGGTGCGCTCCCACGGCAGGTCGAGGTCGGGCCGCCCGAAATGCCCATAGGCGGCGGTCTGCTGGTAGATCGGCTTGCGCAGGTCGAGCGCGGCGATGATCGATGCCGGGCGCAGGTCGAAGTGGCGCTCGATCAGTGCCTGGATCGCGGCGTCGTCGATCCGCCCGGTGCCGAACGAGTCCACGGAGAAGCTGATCGGCCGCGCGATCCCGATGCCGTAGGCGACCTCCACCTCGAAGCGGTCAGCGAGCCCGGCGGCTACCACGTTCTTGGCCACCCACCGCGCGGCGTAGGCCGCCGAGCGATCCACCTTGGTCGGGTCCTTGCCTGAGAAGGCGCCGCCACCGTGTCGTGCCATCCCGCCGTAACTGTCGACGATGATCTTGCGCCCCGTCAGGCCGGCATCCCCCATCGGGCCGCCTGTCACGAACCGCCCGGTCGGGTTGACATGCATGATCGGGTCCGTCTCGCGCAACTCCGCCGGGATGGACGGTCGGATGACCGTCTCGACGATCTCTGAGCGCAGACGTTCGATTCGCACATCCGGGTCGTGCTGGGCTGACACGACCACGGTTCGGACGCGCTTCGCTACGCCGCGCTCGTACTCGACGGTCACCTGGGTCTTGCCATCCGGGCGCAGATACAGCAACTGGCCGGACTTGCGGACCTCGGCCAGCCGGCGCGCCATGCGATGCGCCAGGGCGATCGGCAGGGGCATCAGCTCCGGGGTCTCGCGGCAGGCGAACCCGAACATCATGCCCTGGTCGCCAGCGCCGAGCTCATAGGCGGGAGCCGCGTCGTCGCGGACCTCGAGCGCGGAGTTGACGCCCTGGGCAATGTCCGGGGACTGCTCCTTGACCGAGACGAGCGTTCCGCAGGTCAGGTAATCAAACCCGTAGTCCGCCCGGGTGTAACCGATATCGCGCACGGTCTCGCGCACGACGGCCTGGAGATCCACGTACGTGTTGGTCGAGATCTCGCCCAGGACCACCACGAGACCGGTGGTCGTGGCCGCCTCGCACGCAACGCGCGCCCCAGGGTCCAGGCGAATGATGGCGTCGAGGATGGCATCGGAGACCTGGTCACACAGCTTGTCCGGGTGACCCTCGGTGACCGACTCCGAGGTGAAGAGGTAGTGGGCGGCGTCGACGATGCTCATGGCGCGGAGCCTAGCATGGCGCGCACGGAGCCCCGGATGACCCGTTTGTACGGTTCAGGTCCCGTGCTGCTCAGGTCCCGTGCTGCCACGATGACACATAGGCGGCCTGCTCCTCCGTCATCGCGTCGAGGGTGATGCCCAGGGCAGCGAGCTTCAGTCGGGCGACCTCGGCATCGATCGCCTCGGGCACGACATAGACCCGGGGCTCCAGTTCCGCGTGGTGGAGCGCGACATATTCGGCCGAGAGGGCCTGGTTGGCGAAACTCATGTCCATGACCGCAGCCGGGTGGCCCTCGGCGGCGCCGAGATTGACCAGGCGGCCCTCCGCGATCAGGTTCAGGCGCTTGCCGCCAAGGTCGAATTCCTGGACGTTCTCGCGGACGTCCCGGACGTGGCCCTCGGCCATCGCTCGCAGCGCGGTGAGGTCCAATTCGGCGTCGAAGTGGCCCGAGTTGGCCATGATCGCCCCGTCGCGCATCACCGCGAAATGTTCGCGGCGGAAGACGTTGACGTTGCCCGTGGCGGTGATAAACAACTCGCCCCAAACTGCTGCGTCGCCGACGGTCTTGACCTGGTAACCGTCCATCAGCGCCTCAAGCGCCCGGACCGGATCGACCTCGATCACCGCGACATGGGCGCCGTGGCCGGCCATCCGCGCAGCGATCCCCTTGCCCACCCAGCCATACCCGGCGACCACCACCTGGCGCCCGGCGATCAGGATGTTGGTCGCGCGCAGGATTCCGTCGAGGGTGCTCTGGCCCGTCCCGTAGCGGTTGTCGAACAGATGCTTGGTCTGGGCCTCGTTGACCGCGATGACCGGAAAACCCAGGGCACCGTCCGCAGCCATGGCGCGCAGGCGGATCACCCCGGTGGTGGTCTCCTCCGTGCCGGCCAGGACCTCCGTGACCTGGCTCGGACGCGAAGTGTGCAGGAGCGACACAAGGTCGCAGCCGTCATCCATCGTCAGTTGGGGGTGCGTGTCCGCGACCGCGTTGAGGTGGGCGTAATAGGTGTCGCGGCCCTCGCCGCGGCGGGCGTAGGTGGCGATCCCGTAGACGGCGACGAGCGCCGCTGCCACGTCATCCTTGGTCGATAGCGGGTTGCTCGCCGCAAGGACGACGTCCGCTCCACCCGCCCGCAGGGTCCGCATGAGGTTGGCCGTCTCGGTGGTCACGTGCAGGCAGGCCCCGATCCGCAGACCCGCCAGGGGCTGCTCGCGCTCGAAGCGCTCGCGGATCAGGCGCAGCACGGGCATCTCGCGCTCGGCCCATTCGATCCGGCGGATGCCCTCGGCCGCGAGGCCGAGATCGGTGACGTCGTGGGCAGGCGGGTTCGTCATGACAGTCATCGAGCGTCGATCTCCTTGCGCGCGAACAAGCGCCGCAGTGGCGCGCTGATGGATGGCCATGGTGAACCAATGCGATGGACGAGGCGCTCCTCAAAGCGCAGGTGCTCCGTGTAGCCGAGGCGTCGGTAGGCGTTGAGCGCGGGCGGGTTGTCGGCGCGAACGTTGAGGGCGACCTGGTCGCAGTCGCGCAGCAATTCGGCGGTCACGGCGCCGGTCACCGCGGTGGCGAACCCGCGGCCGCGGTAGTCCGGCTTGGTCAGGACGTTGCCGACCACCGCCAGCCGCGCGGTCCGGCTCACGACATGCGTGCCTGCCGCGGCGATGAGCTGGCCATTGACGCGCGTGCCGTAGTAGACACCCTCGGCCACGGTTGCCGGCGGGAGCCACGACGCAAA
>JANNQZ010000165.1:0-4801 GCA_031401015.1 Chloroflexota bacterium
CGGGTGGCGGTTACGGCCAGGCGCAGCTGACCCACCTGCTGGGCGTCTCGCTCTGGCTCACGGACCTGCGCGGCCAGGACGTGTTCGCGTTCATGTCCGCGCCGCTGAACGCGAAGGTGGAGCTCCACGACGCGGTCTCCATCCGCTACACGAACGGCGCGATCGGAACGATGAGCGGTGCGTCGAGCCACCTCGGTGGCGCGAACAATCGCCACGCCGTGGAGGTCCGCGTCGTGGGCTCGAAGGGGATGTTCCACCTCGACCTGCGCGAGAACACGCTCTGGCGCTACCGCGGTTCGGGTGACGATGTGCGCGTGCCGTTGGCTGCTGATGCCGGCTTGTACGACTGCTCCGGGCCGATCGACGCGCTGGTCGCCGCCGGCGCCGGGCGTCCATTCGACAACAACTCCCCGGCAGAGCTGGGCGCCCGGACCGTGGAGATCCTCGAAGCTGCCTATCGCAGCAGCGCCAGCGGCGCCGCTGAACGGGTCAAGACACTGGAGCATCGCCCATGATCGCCGAGGTCACGCACCCACTGCGCGGTGAGTGGATGACGCCGCGCCGCCGCGTCCTGTCCGCCATCTATCGCGGCCACGTCGACAAGATCCCGGCCTGCACCCTGAGCTCCGTGGTCACCGTCGAAATGATGGACCTGGTCAACGCGCCCTTTCCGGAGGCGCACCTGGATGCGGAGCTGATGGCCCGCCTGGCCGCGACCGCGCACGACGTGTTCGGGATGGACACGATCATGCCGGTCTTCCACTCGCAGCTCGAGTCGGACGCCCTGGGTGGCGAAACGGAATGGGCAGAGAAGGACAACTGGCCATCGCCGTCCCGGTTCACGATCGAGGAGCCCGAGCAGGTCAGGATGCCCGACGACTTCCTCAAGCGCCCCACAATGGCCGCCGTCACGGGCGCCATCCGGCTGCTCCGCCAGCGCTACCCGGATGTGGCGATTGTCGGCAAGGTCTACGGGCCGTGGTCGGTCGGCTACCAGATGGTTGGGATCGAGAGCTTCCTGATGGACGTGATGCTCGATCCGGACAAGATCAAGCGCTACCTGGATGCGTTCATGCCCGCCTGCATCGCGTCCGCGCGGGCCCAGTTCGAGGCCGGCGCCGATGCCGTCATGTGGGCGGACCATACGACCGGCGACCTGTGCCGGGCCGAGACGTATCGCGACTTCCTCCTGGAAATGCACCAGCACATCACCCAGGAGATGGGCGGCCCGGGCATCTTCCACTGCTGCGGCAAGACGATCGATCGGGTGCATCTGTTCGCCGCCGCCGGCTGGGATGTCTTCCACTTCGAGTCGCAGGTGGACGCCCGCGCGGCGCGGGCGATGGCTGGCGAGCGGATGGCGCTCTTCGGCAACCTCAACAATCCGGCGCTCCTGTACCAGGGCACCCCGGAGCAGGTCTACAAGGCCTGTTGGGACCTGATGGACCAGGGCGTCGACGGACTGGCCCCGGAAGGTTCGGTGCCCCTGGTGACCTTGAAGGAGCCACTGATGGCGATCAACCAGGCCGCGCGCGACTGGTCGAAGCTCCATCGCGGCGACGGCGATTTCGTCGTTCGCCCCGATCCCTCCACGAGCAGCTACACCGGCTACCCCGGCGAGCCGAGCTGACCCCGATCGCCGGACCAGCGATCGTCCTTCTACTGATCAGGAGAGACACCGAACCATGGCAGACCTGAAGCGACTCCAGATAGCCGTCGAGGTCGGGGACCGAGAGACGGCGGTCGAGGTCACCCAGCAGGCGATCGACGAGGAGATCCCCCCGAAGACCGTGCTGGATGCCATGACCGATGCGATGGGCGTCGTGGGGCAGCGCTTCCAGGACAACGAAATCTACGTCCCGGAGATGCTCATCAGCGCGAGGGCCATGAAGGCGGCCGTGGCGCTGTTGGAGCCGCTCCTGATCGGTTCGGGCTACAAGCCGGACAGCATCGCCGTCATGGGCACGATCAAGGGCGACCTCCACGATATCGGCAAGAACCTGGTCGGGATGATGCTCAAGGGCGCGAACTTCGAGATCGTGGACCTGGGCACCAATGTCAATGTCGACAGGTTCATGGCCGCCGCTCGCGAACACAAGGCGGACATCATCGGCATCAGCGCGCTGCTGACCACGACGATGGGCAACATGCGCGGAGTGATCGAGGCCGTACGCGCCGCCGACGACATGCCGCACCTGCGGGTCATCGTCGGCGGGGCCGCGGTCACCGAGGAGTTCGCGAAGCAAATCGGTGCCGACGGCTGGGCTCCGGACGCGGGCTCCGCAGTCATCCTCGCGCGCAGGGTCGTGGCCGAAGCCCGAGCGGCGAGCGCCGCGAGCAGTAGGGTCGGCGCGGCCGCGGCCGGCTGACTTCGGGCCTCGTCGGGGTTGTGCCCCCAGCGGCGACCCTTATGACAGACGCCCCGCCCTGAACGCATCGATAAACTCGACACCGAAGGCATCGGCGCCAGTCAGCAGGTCCGCCGCAAGTCTGTATCTGGCCGACTCGCGATCCGGCGCCAGGGCCTGCGCGATATCCGCCGCGACCGGGTCCACGATGCCACTGTCCTGGCCGGCATGGACACACAGGTCCAGAAAGACATCGCTGATCAGTCGGCGAGCCGGCATCCCGAAGGACACGTTCGAGACACCGCTGGTGATGTGGATCTCCGGCCCGTACCGCTTGCGAAGCTGGCGAACGGCTTCGAGATAGGCAGCGCCGGCTTCGGCGTCCACCCCGATCGGGATGACCAGCGGGTCCACGTGGAGCGCGGATAGGGCCAGGCCGTGGCCGACGGCCATTTCGATCATCTCGATCGCCCGGACCATCCGCTCCTCGGTCCCGGTGGGCATCGTGGCGCCGGTCGCCGACAGGATCACGGGCGAGCCCCGCTGCGCGGCCATCCCCAGGACATCCTGCCGATCGGCGGCCGCCGAGTTGAGGAGCGGCGGCGCCCCGCCTCCCCACGCTGGGTCGTACAGGTCCAGGCCCACCGCCATCACGGCCGAGTCCGATGAGTCGATCGCGAGCGGCACCGTCGTGGCCGGGCCAACCACCTTCACTAGCCAGGCCATTGCCTCCAGGCGGCCGCTGACATCCGGGGACACCTCGTCAACATTGATATCCAGGTACGCCGCGCCGCCCGCGATCTGGCGCGCCGCCATCCAGCGAACGTAGGCGGCCGCCAGCTCCGCGTCGGGGCCATTGGCCACGCCTTCGAGGACGGCAACCATGACGTGCTTGACCCGACCCGAGTTGAACTCGCGCGTCTCCTGCACGACCTTCGGCACCGGCAGGAGTGCCTCGCCGTCGCCAAGCGGGACCCGGATCGCCTGCTGGCCACCGGCCGTCTCCGCGATCCGCGCACCCTTGCGCTGGACGACGCGGCTGGTGTGGATGTTCTCGCCGATGATGATGAACGGTCGCGAGCCGTCAGTCGGGTTCAAGGATCCGGACCTCCTGGTACAACGATAAGGGTCAGGCGGCGAGCGGCACGAACCGGCAGCCGTCGACGAACAGTTCGAAGAAGTCGGGCTCCGTCTCGAGCTCGACGTGCTCGATTCGACCGACCAGGGCCTCCAGGGCGTCGCGTCGTGAAGAGGACAGCAGCAGCGCGACAGCGCCATGCAGGGCCGCGTTGCCGACGCGAACGACACGGTCCGCCGGCACGGGCGCCAACAGGCCGATCTCCATCGCGTTGACGACGTTCACGGCGTTGGCGAACCCGCCTGCGAGGTAGACCCGGTCCACCTGGTCGGCGGTCACCCCGAGGCGACGCAGGAGGATGCGCTGGCCACACGCGTTGGCCGCCTTGGCCTGGGCGAGCAGGCTCGCATCGGCGCGCGAGAAGCTGATCCGCTGTTCCGGGGCCACGAAGTACTCGTCGAGGCCATCGCGGAAGCGACCCTCGGTATTCATCCAGTTGGCCCGTCGAAGCTCGGCCAGGATGTCGACGAACCCGGAGCCGCAGATCCCAACGGCAGGAGCATCGCCGATCGTGGCGAACGTGAATCCGTCGCCCTCGATTCGGACGGTCTCGATGGCCCCGTCCGCGCCGGGCATCCCGAAACGAACCAGCCCGCCCTCGAAGGCCGGACCGGCCGGGCACGACGCGGCGAGATAGCGGGTTCCGTCGGTGACCACCACCTCGGTGTTCGTGCCGATGTCGACCAGCATCCGCACCCCGCTGCCACCGGCAAAGTCGATCGCAGTGAGGTCCGCCGCGGTATCGGCCCCGACGTGGCTGGCGATGATCGGGGCGCCGACGACGCGGCCGTGCGGGTTCATCAGCAGGCCGACCTCGTGGCCACGCTGCCGGATCCAGGTCGTCGTGGCCGTCCCGTTGAGCACAGCGTGCTCGGTGAGCGACTTGTAGGGCGACTCCCCCATCGGCGCGATGTCGATCCCGAAGAAGAGGTCGCGCATCGTACTGTTGGCGACAATGATCGCTTCGTACACCTCGTGGCGATCGATCCCGTGCTGGCGGTAGAGGTCGCGCAACTCGTGGTTGAGCGCTCGCCGCAGGGCCATCCGCATCGTGCCGGGGAAATCCCGCTCGTACGAGATGCGGGTCATGACGTCACTGCCGCCAAAGCGCTGCGGGTTCTCCATGGCCGCCCCGGCGACGGCGCGCCCGCTGAGGAGGTCGATGAGCTGGAAGACCACGGTCGTTGTTCCGACGTCGATGGCGAGGCCCAGGACGTGCTTGCGGCGGAGGTCGATTGGCTGGCCGGCATAGCGGACGGCGAGCTCGTCTGCGGTGACCACCGGGTCCAGTCGCGTGGGCGGTTCATCGGCCGGG
>JANNQZ010000166.1:0-2458 GCA_031401015.1 Chloroflexota bacterium
GCGCGATCCACACGCGAACGCCCAGTTCCTGGCGTTCCTGCTGGCCGTCGTCCGGGCCGTCAACGTCCATGCGGACATCCTCCGGGCGAGCATTGCCGACGCCGGACAGGACCATCGCCTCGGCGCCAACGAAGCGCCACCGGCGATCATGTCGATTTTCCTCGGCTCGCAGCTGGAAGACGTCATCGGCCAGCTGGAGCTGGGTGCCGCCTCGGCGTCGAAGCGCGGCGGGCACGTGGAGCTCGGGGCCACCTCGCTGCCGGTCCTGCCGAGGGACGCGACAGATCGCAACCGGACGTCGCCGTTTGCCTTCACCGGCAACAAGTTCGAGTTCCGGGCCGTAGGCTCGTCTGCCCCCATCTATTGGCCGCAGACCGCGCTCAACACGGCGGTGGCGGACTCGCTCGAGCAGCTGGCTGGCGAGCTGGAGCAGCTGGAGCCAGGCGACTTCGAGGGACTGACCACGATTCTGTCGGCGATCGTCAAGGCCAACAAGCAGGTGCTCTTCGAAGGCAATGGGTACTCGCCGGAGTGGCACGCCGAGGCCGCTCGCCGAGGCCTGCCGAACAACCGGACGACGGTCGACGCACTGCCGGCCTTGACCACGCCGAAGGCCAAGGAGGTCTTCGCCCGGTTTGGTGTCCTGTCCGAGCGCGAGCTAGCGTCGCGCGTCGATATCAACTGGGAGCGCTACGTCAAGGTTCAGAACATCGAGGCGAGCTGCGCCATCGACATCGCCTCCACGATGATCCTGCCGGCCACCGCCCGCTATCTCGGCCAGCTCGCCGGAGCGTCAGCGTCTCGCGGGATCTCGGCCGTCTGCGAGCGTGTCGCGGGCCTCGCCGATTCGCTGGTTGACGCCATCGAGGCGCTACGTCACGCCCAGCATGCGGCCCATCAAGCCACGACCGTGCCGGACGAGGCCGCGGCGTTCGCGAACTCGGTCATCCCGGCGCAGGAGGCGCTCCGCGCGGTCGTGGACGAGCTGGAGACGCTGGTCGCCGACGACCTCTGGCCATTGCCCAAGTACCGCGAGCTGCTCTTCCAGTACTGAGCGCGCGTCCGCGGCTGCCAGCGACGCCGCGCGGCCCGCGCCCCCGCCGGCCGCCGGCCTACGCCGGTCGCCGGCCTACGCCCCGCTGATCACGCGCAGCGATCCGACGCCACCCTGGGCGTCGATCTCCACGCGGTTGGTGGCCGTCTCGTAGTCGGGTGACTGGTAGAGATCTCCGACCCGGGGGAATCGGGCCTGGTCCACCTCTGTGCTGCCCAGGGCCATCCGGACCCGGATCCTCGCGGCCACGCCGGCCGGCACCTCGAAGGTCAGCGAGGCGGCGCCGGATTCCGCCCGGACCGTCGTGACCCCCGCCTCCTTCGGTAGCCGGATGGTCGTCTCGCTGGCGCCGGTGTGCAGCTCCAGGGTCGACAGCTTGAGCGCGCCGAGATCGATCCGGCCGCGATACGCCCCGGTATCCAGCCGGAGGTCCAGGGGCACCTCGGCGGTCAACCCGACCTCCCAGGAGGAACCGCGCTCGAGAAACGGGATGCCCTGGCTCAGGTCCTGGGCAAGGTCCACCTGCCCAGCGCCCCGGATTCGCTCCTTGACGCCGCCGCGGAACGTGCCGTCGACCAGATTGCCGGGAGCGGCCGCGCGGGTGACCAGTTCGCCCGCGCCGAACTCGATCCGAATGGCGGCTCGGCCAACTCCCGCAAGCGGGATGGCCAGCGACTCGACCGGACCGCCGCCGGGCACGATCGCCCCGATGAGGAACCAGGCACCGACGACCACCAGCGCCCACGGCCAATAACCGGAGATCAACTCACCCGGTCCAACGGCCAACGACCCGGTGGTGCTTGCGAGCAGGAGCCCACCGACCACCATGCAGGCCACCGGCCAGGTCAGCGACCATAACCCGGCGAACCCATTCAGGCCGCCGGCCAGCGTCGAGATGACACCGGCCACGCCCACCAGGATGACGAACATCGGCCAGGCCACGCCCCACGACCAGCCGCTGGCCGATTGGACGAGGAAGACCGTGCCGAGGCCGATCAGCCAGGTGGCCGCCGACAACGACCCACGTCGGCGACCGTGCATCCGGCTCATGGGTGGCCTCCGCTGCCCGTCGTGTCATCCCTGCCACCTGCAAGACCCGCTACCAGGATCACGGCCCCAAGCGCGATCAGGACGCCAGGCCCGAACCAGTCGAAGTCGATCTCGGGAAGGAATTCGCGGGCAAGAAAGAAGACCCCGAGCACGATCAGGAGACCGCCGAAGACCACCGGTGCCGACGCGCCTCGATAGCGGTTGGGTGCCCGCGCGGCCCGCCGCGCTGCCTGGGCGTCGCGGCGCGCCTGGCGAGGGTCTGGCGAGCCCGGTGACGATGTCGCCGCGCTTGCTGGAACCGTCGCGCCGCCGAACGTCCCCTCGGCAGTCAGCGGGGCGGCGGGCGGCCACGGG
>JANNQZ010000167.1:0-4003 GCA_031401015.1 Chloroflexota bacterium
CCCAGATGGCGCACCTCGGCCGGGGACAGGAGACGATCGCCGGACGTGAGCAACACGTCGTCCTGGACGAGGCGGCGGGTCATGCGGTCATCGTCGGCACCAGCATCCGGGCGCTGCAGGACCGGCCCGATGGAACGCTCGATCCGGCGGAGGTCGAGGCGGCATTCCGGGATCCGGAGGACGTCCACGAGCCGATCACGGGGCTCGTCACCTTCGAGAACACCCACGGCCACTCGATGGGCCAGCCGTTGAGTGCCGAGTACACCCGCGAGATCGCCGACATCGCCCACGCCCACGGCGTCCCGCTCCATATCGATGGAGCCAGGTTCTGGAACGCCGTCGTCGCCCTGGGCGTGAGTCCGCAAGATCTCGCCGGGCCGGCCGATACCGTCACGTTCTGCCTGTCAAAGGGGCTGGCCTGTCCCGTCGGAGCCCTGCTGGTCGGGAAGCGCGACGTCATCTGGCGCGCACGCCGGGCCCGCAAGATGGTGGGTGCGGCATGCGCCAGGTCGGGATCCTGGCCGCCGCGGGCCTCGTGGCGCTCTCCGACGGCCCCGATGGAATGATCGCGCGCCTCGCGGATGACCATGCCAACGCTCGTCGCCTCGCGGAGGCCCTCAGCGTGATGGCCGGCGTCGTGAGCGCCGGGGGCACCGCCCAGTCCGGGGACGGCCGGCTGGATCCCGCCCGTGTCCGCACGGACTTCATCATGTTCCGGGTGGAGCGCGACCGCGCCGCCTTCCTGGCAGCCCTCCGGGCGCGGGGCGTCCTGATGCTCGAGTACCCCCACGGGCAGGTCCGGGCGGTCACCCACTACGGCGTGACCGTGGAGGACATCGAGACCACGATCGTCGCCGTCCGGGCGGCTCTCAACGAAACAAGCCCACGCCCGGTCTCATCGGGTTCGCTGGTCGCCGTCGGGTGACCGCGCGCCACTCCCCCCAACAGCCATACGGCCTGCCACGCCCGGACCAGGCCGTTGACCTGGGCCCGCTCGACGATACGTTCTACGACCTCGTCGAAGCCCGTTTCACGCGCCTCGTCGACGCCAACCCGGTGCTCGGGACCGCCCTGGGTCTCCATCGGGACGATGACCTGCTGGGCGACGGCAGTCGTGAGCACCTCGTCGGCGAGCTGGCAGCCGATGGGGCGCACCTGGCGCAGATCGAGGCGCTCGACCCAGCGGGCCTGTCATTCGAGGTGCGCTTCGAGCGCGACCTCGAGATCCACAACGTGCGCCGCGACATCTTCGATACCGATGTGCTGCGGATCTGGGAGCGGCGATCGTTCGCGCTCGACACCCTCGGCGACAGCCTGTTCCTGCTCTTTGCGCGCGATCACGCCTCGCTGCCCGAGCGATTGGACGCGATCGCCGGCCGCCTTGAGGCCATCGGGCTGTTCCTCGAGGAGGCGAAGACGCGGGCGACCGTGCCGCAGGTCGGGCGCTGGCAGCAGCTGGAGATCGATACCGCCGCCGATCTCCCGAACTTCTTCGACGAGATCGTCGCCGCCGGTGCCAACGCGCTCGTGGGCCCTGACCAGCGTCGCCTTGAGCGAGCCGCCGAATCGGCCAAGGTGATGGTGGAGCTGTACAGCACGTGGCTCGAGGGAACGCTTGCGACGGCAGGCGATGGCTGGGCGATCGGACGTGCACGCCACGACGCCATGGTCGCCCTACGCGACTTCGATGGGTTCGATGCCGATGCGATCCTCGCGCTCGGCTGGGAGCGCCTTGCCGAGGAACGCACGGCCCGAGCGACGGCCGCGCAGGAGATCGATCCGGACGCCTCCGAGGCCGAGGTTCTTGCCCGCGTCAAGGCGGATCAGCCAGCCACCTTCGCCGGCGCCCTCGATGCCTATCGGGACGCGGTGCTGCGTGCCCGCGGCCACCTCATCGAGCACGACCTCGTGACCGTCCCCGACGACGAACGGATCGACGTGATCGAAACGCCCGAGTACCTGCGCCGAGTGCTGCCGTTCGCTGCCTATTTCGCGCCTGCGTCGTTCGATCGCGACCCGAAGGGGATCTATGTCGTGACGCCATCGGTGGACGGCGACCCGGGCGCCATGCGCGAGCACAACTTCGCCTCGATCAGCAACACCAGCATCCACGAGGCCTACCCGGGCCACCATCTCCAGCTCGACACCGCGCGCAGGCATCCATCGCTGACGCGCCTGCTGACCGACGCTCCGGAGTTCGTCGAGGGCTGGGGGATGTATTCGGAGCTGATGATGCGCGAGCAGGGGTTCGATGCCGATCCGACCTTCCGCCTGATCATGCACACCGATGCCATCTGGCGCGCCTGCCGGATGATCCTCGATGTCCGGATGCACCGGGGTGAGATCGGCGTGGACGAGGCCACCGACTTCCTGGTGGAGCAGACCGGCTTCGAGCGCCCGAACGCCAGGGCCGAGGTCGGCTGGTACACGTATCGACCGACCTACCCGCTGTCGTACCTGCTCGGCCGAACCTTGTTGCTCGGGCTACGCGCCGATGAGCAGCGTCGGCTCGGCGACCGGTTCAGCCTGAAGGGGTTTCACGACACCCTCCTGCGCAATGGGTCACTGCCGATCAGCTTCCACCGGCGGCTGTTCGAGGAGGCTGCCTCGGCGTGGGGTGGGTTGGGCACGGGCGCCGCCGGCGGGTTGGGCGCGAGCTCTGGCCCAGCCACCCGAGCCTGAGCCGGGCGTGCACATCATCCCCGCGATCGATCTCGAGGTGGGCCGTTCCCGTCTCGTCTACTGGCCCGGCGCCGCGGCCGGGATCGGCGCCCCGACCGATCGTCCGGACCGGATCGCGGAACGCTTCGTGGCCCTGGGCGCGCGGCTCATCCACCTCGTCGACTTCGAGGGCGCTCGAACCGGCACGCCCGGCAACCTCGCGGCCGTCGGTCAGATCGCCGCACGCGTCGCCGTTCCGCTCCAGGTCGCCGGCGGCGTGGACTCGCCTGAAGGTATTCGCCTGGCCTTCGCCGCGGGGGCGACTCGGGTCGTGCTGACCACGTCGATCGCCGACCGGCCCGACGACCTGCGGGCCTGTCTTGCCGTGGCCGGCGATTGGCTCGCGGTGGGCCTGGACCCACGTCCGGAACGCCTTGCAGCCTTTCCGTGGCGACGTGCGTCGCCGCCAACGGTCGTGAGCCTGGTCGGCGAACTGGTCGGGGCGGGTGTCGCGCGCTTCGTGCTGAGCCACGGCGGGGCGGAATCGGACCTCAGACGCACCCGCGAACTCGTGGCGTCGTACGATGTTGAAATCCTCGTCGCCGGCGGGGTGCGCGACCTCGACGGACTCCGCCGCCTGCGCGACATCGGTGTGAGCGGCGTCATCCTGGGGGAGGCGCTCTTCGCCGGAGCCATTGACTACCCCGCAGCCCTGGAGGCCGCCGCATGATCGTCGCTGCGCAACGCCGTCGCCCGACCTTGCGTCTGGCCATGCTGGGACTGATCGTGACCGTGTTCCTGGCCGCGTGCTCGACCGTCGGCGAGTCTTCCACGCCGACGCCTGCCGGGCCGCAGAGCGCCGCCCCGCCCGTGACGGTTGCGCCAACCACGACCGAGTGCCCCACCAGCCAGCCCGCTCCGCTCCCCGCCGGCGAGACCCGCACCGTCACGATCGAGACGGACCTGGGTGCGATCGCCATCAAGATCGAAGCCGACCTGTCGCCGATCGCCGCCGGGAATTTCGTGGCGCTGGCCGGCTGCGCCGCGTATGACGGCGCGACCTTTTATCGTACGGCGGCACTCCAGGACGGCACGCCGTTCGTCATCCAGGGGGGCCCTCCGAGCGGGCCGGGATACACCATCGTGGACGAACCGGTGATGACGCCATACAAACGAGGCACCGTCGCCATGGCCCGAACCGCCGATCCGAATTCAGTCGGGGCGCAGTTCTTCATCGTCCTGGACGACCGCGACGCCGACGTTCTGAGCTACTACAACACCTACCAGATCATCGGGTCGGTGACCACCGGCATGGACGCCGTGGACGCCATCTACACGGCAT
>JANNQZ010000168.1:0-7657 GCA_031401015.1 Chloroflexota bacterium
GCAAGTCATGCCAGGTCTGATACCAGGCCGGTGACGGGGTCTTGGGCCACACCACGGTGAAATCCTTGTTGTCTCGTCCGACCTTGGTGGCAATGGCCCATTCCGCCACGCCCTGAACGAAAAGGTCGGTGTCGCTGAGCATGGCCGCAGCCGCGTTCACACCCACCCCTGTCACGGCGCCCGCCGTGCCTTCGCCGCCGCCGAACCCACCGATCATGATGTTCAGCACGGAACGGTTCATCGCGTCGGCCATCAGCTTGGTCAGGATCGCGCCCGACGCCCCGACAAGCGCCCCGGCGATGATCAGCACGTCATTGCCCAGGACGAACCCGGCCATGGCCACGGCCGTTCCGGTGAACGAGTTGAGCAGTGAGATCACGACCGGCATGTCCGCCCCGCCGATCGGCAGGACCATCGTGACGCCAAAGATGAGCGCCGCAACCAGGATCACCAGCATGACCGGCACGCTCAGGTTGCCGGCCCACAGGAACGCGGTGCCGGCCACGGTGACCACCGCCAGCGCGATCGTCACGATCCGTCCGCCCGGGATCAGGATCGGCTTGCCCGCGATCAGGCCCTGGAGCTTGCCCGAGGCGATCAGCGACCCAGTGAACGTGATGCTGCCGATCACGATGTCGAGGACGGTCGCCACGTTGATCTGGGGCGTTGGCGCGACGGCCAGGCCGAGGTAATCGTCGATGGCGATCAGCGCCGCGGCGCCGCCGCCGACGGCGTTGAACAGCGACACCAGTTGCGGCATCGCGGTCATCTTCACGGTCCGGGCGCTGTACAGGCCCGCGCCGCCGCCGATGACGATGCCGACCACGATGATCAGCCAGCCGACGCTGTTGAAGCCGTCGGCACCCTCCGCGGGCCGGGCGAGCAGGAAGACTGCCGTCGCAACGATCGCAATGACCATCCCGCCGGCCGACAGCAGGTTGCCGTTGCGGGCCGTGGCCGGCGAATTCATCTGCATTAGCCCGAGGACGAACGCGGAGGCGCCCGCCAGCCAGGCGAGGCGGACGACGACAGAGATCGTTTCGAAGTCCATCGCTCAGCCCTCCGCTTGCTCGACGGGCTTTGGAGCCACGGGCTTCCGCTTGAACATCTGGAGCATCCGGTCCGTCACCACGTACCCACCGACCACGTTCATCGTGGCGAAGGCGACCGCGATCAGCGACAGGATCTGGCTCACGGGGTCATGCGCCTCGACCGCGATGAACATCGAGCCGACGAGGACGATGCCGTGGATCGAGTTGGCGCCCGACATCAAGGGCGTATGCAGCGTGGCGGGGACCTTGCTGATGACCGCGAACCCGACCAGGATCGCGAGGACGAAGACCGTCAGGGCGGCCAGCAGTTCGGGGCTCACGCTTGACCTCCGATTCCGGCGGCGGGGGCCGGTTCGAGCAGCTTGTTGACGGCCTCCGACACCACGGCGCCGCCGTGCGTGATGACCGTCGACTTCGTGACCTCGTCCTCGAAGTCGAAGTCGAGCGCCCCATCCTTGACCATGCCCAGCAGGAGTGCCGAGATATTGCGGGCGTAGAAGGCCGAAGCGCCAGCCGGCATCGACGCGGGCAGGTTGTCCGGCGCGATGATCGTGACCCCGTTGGGCGACTCGATCGTCTGACCGGCCTGGCTCAGTTCGCAATTGCCGCCAAGGGCGGACGCCGCCATGTCCACGATGACCGAGCCGGATTTCATTCTCGCCACGGCATCCGCGGTGACGAGGACCGGCGGCTTGCGCCCTGGGACCTGGGCCGTGGTGATGACCACGTCCATCCCGCCGATCGCCTCGTTGAGTTCGGCCTGTTGCGACGCTCGTTCCTCGGCGGTCAGTTCGCGGGCGTAGCCGCCGGCACCGGTCGCATCGATCGTCGTCCTGAGCTTGACAAACTTGGCGCCAAGACTCTCTGCCTGTTCCCGGGTCTCGGGCCGGACGTCGTAGGCATGGACCACGGCGCCGAGCCGCCGGGCCGTGCCGATCGCCTGAAGCCCGGCCACCCCGATCCCGAGGATCAGGATATTGGCTGGCTTGGCGGTCCCGGCCGCGGTCGTCAGCAGCGGAAAGTAGCGGCCATAGGCATTCGCGGCGAGGAGCACCGCCTTGTAGCCGCCGACGTTGGCCTGTGAGCTGAGGGCATCCATCGTCTGTGCGCGGCTGAGGGTCCGCGGGATCGCGTCCAGGCTGATCGCCGTCACGCCTTGTGCGGCCAGTGCCTGCGCCGTGGCCGGGTCGATCAGTGGAGCCAGAAAGCCAACGACCGCCTGGCCGGACCGCATCGCCTTGATCTCCGCGCCGGAGGGCTTGGCGACGCGCAGGATCACATCGGACTTCGCGATCAGGTCCCCCGTGGAGACGACCGTGGCGCCGGCATCGACGTAGGCGCTGTCCGGGATGGCGGATCCGGCACCGGCGCCGGCCTCAACGAGAACCTCGAGCCCGGCCGCGGTCAGCTTGCCGAGCACCTCGGGTACCAGGGCGACGCGCCGCTCACCGGGCGCGGTCTCCTTGGCGACACCGACTTTCATGGGCACCACCTGTTGCTGGAGGATGACGACCGCGGACGGAGGCCCGCGGGGAGATTGGGGTCGCCAAACAGGATAGCGCCTGAATGACTTCGATGGGGCGGCGATGGGGCGGCGGGACCTCGGATTGGGATCCGTTCCGGCCGATCCTTTAGAACACCTCGGGAATGAACGTCTGGTCCGACATCGGCGGTCTGATATAGCCCTTGTCGTCCTGTCGAGCCGGCAACACGATCGGATCGGGAGTCAGATCCTGGTAGGGGATCAGGCTCAGCAGGCGATGGATGACGTTGAGCCGCGCCCGCTTCCTGTCGGGGCAGGCGCGCGAGTCCTGTTATGAAGGTCGGTCATCCCGACCTGGGAAACCTGACTCGAACGCCCTCGCTTTCGCTCCATGGCGCGTTGTGGTCGCGGGTAGAATAGCGAGGGGAACGCCCGGTCAACTCGTGCGTTTGGGAGGACCCATGACGGTCCGTCAGGTTGAGACACCACCCGGTGAATCGCGCCGCGCGCTCGTGCTCCACGACCGCCAGCTGATCGTGGATCTCATCGAGTTGACGCTGAACCACGGGCTGTTCGTCGTTCGGCCTGCGCGCAGCCTGACCGAGGCGGAGGCGATCCTGACCGAGTGGCGGCCACACTTGCTCGTGATCGACATGGACCACGACGACAGCACCGCGCTGCTCGGTCGCATCGGTGCCTCGAACACGCTCACGCGTAGCGTCACGCCGGTACTTGGCCTGACTCGGCGCGGCGACCTCAAGACGAAGCTCAGGGCGTTCGAGGTTGGGGTCGACGACATCCTGACCGTGCCGTTCTCGCCCGAGGAGCTGCTCGCAAGGTCCATCGTGATCACCCGTCGCGCATCGGGGACCGATCGACCGATCGTGCCGACGATCACGCTAGGCGAGATGACGATCGACATTGTCAACCGCGAAGTGCGCGCCGGCCGCTCGGTCGTACATCTGAGCGGCATCGAGCAGAGCCTGCTGTATCTCCTTGCCAGCCGTGCCGGGCGCGTCGTCACCAGGGAAGAGATCCTGGATGCCGTCTGGGGCACCGATTTCGTGGCTGAGAGCAACATCGTGGACCGCCACATCCGAAGCCTGCGGATCAAGCTCCAGAATGACTATCGCCATCCGCGCTTCATCGCCACGGTCCCCGGCAAGGGCTATCGATTCGTGCCCACGTTCTCGAATCGGGGATGGGAATCCGGACAAGAGACGGACGGGCACCCGCGCCACTGAGCGCCTCGAGACCCGCCGGCCAACTGCCGGCTGGCGTGCTACATCAACTGATCCGGTTCCGGCCAGAGATGACGAACCGTCATGACTCGGTGACGCCGAAATGACATGGTGGCGTCGCCCTGGCAGCCCTCGGGCCTAATCCTCGGGGCATGCCGCTGGTCAGAAACGTCAGGTCGGTGCGCCTGAAATTAAAGAGACAGCGAGGAAATCATGCCTATCGATCAAGTCGACCGAACGGTCGTCACCCAGGAACCCACCGTGGCCGGGGGTCAGTCAACGGTGCGCACGGACAGCCGTCACACCACCGGCGGTGGTCCCTCCGGTTCCGAGCGGACCCGTCGCATCGTCGTCCTGCTGTTCGGGTTGATCCAGATCGTGATCGGGGCGCGGTTCGTGCTCCTGCTACTCGACGCCAGGGAAGCGAACTCCCTCGTTTCGGCCATCCTGAACATCAGCCAGCTGTTCGTCGCGCCGTTCGAGGGCATCCTTCGAACGGACGCCCTCCAGGCCGCGGGTTCGGTGTTCGACATTACCGCCATCGTGGCCTTCGCCGGCTGGACGATCCTCGAGCTGATCGTGATCTGGGCGGTTGGGATCTTCCGGCGAGAGCCGGTCTGACACCTCGGACCGCCTTGGCACTCCCGAGGCGAGCCAGGCTTGTCTGCGGGTCATTGCGGGCCGAAGCGCGGTCGCACATGAAAGGAAGAGATGAAATGGGCTTTATCGCATGGATCGTCGTCGGCGCCATCGCCGGCTTTCTCGCCAACCAGGTCATGGGCTCTCGCGACGGGCTGCTGATGATGGTCGTGCTCGGCATCGTCGGCGGCCTCGTTGGCGGGTACGTGGCCGCGAACGTGCTCAAGATCGGTTCTGTCGACGGCATCAACATCGAGAGCATCGCGATCGCGACGCTTGGCGCCATCGCCGTTGTCTTCGTGGCGCGATTCGCCACCGGGTCGCGCGGTCTTCGTCGCGGTTGATGGTGACCTCTGGCCCTGGACACGTCTCGATTGCAGATCAATGCCGGGCATGACCGGCGGCGTGCCGCCCGCTTCGGGTCGGATCTTCAAGGTCAGGTGATGTTGATGCGTCGCTCCCTCGCAGTCCTGCTCACTGGCGGGCTCCTGCTCCTCGGCTTTACGGCACTGGCGGCCGGGGCGGCCGGGGCGACGATCGCTCCGACGACCACGTGCAGCAACGGTGTCGACAACACGGGCGGCCTTGGCCTGATCTGCGAGGTCACCGTCGTCAACTCGATCAGCACCGGTGGCGGCACTGCCGTGGTCACGGTCCGGGAGTGCCACGGCGCCGCGGGCGACCCGGCGGCCGCCTGCACAACCACCACGACGTCCTTGAATGGGCCCGTGACGGCCGTCAACCAGTGCAACGACGCGATCAACGGCGGTGGCGGCACGCTGCGCTGCAGCGTCACGGTCACGAACACCTTCAGTGGCGTCAGTCCCGGCCCGACTGGTGCGACCGTCAACCAATGCGTCGGTTCCGGCGGCGGGATCACGACCGGCTGCAATCCCTTCCCTGCCACCACCTCCGGCGCGACGATCACCCAGTGCAATGGCTCGGCCAATGGCGGGACCCTGGTCGGCCTGACCTGCACGGCGACCGGCACGCAGTCGTCGGCTTACAGCATCACGATCAACCAGTGCAATGGCTCGGCCAACGGCGGTGGAGCCCTGGTCATCTGCTCCGCGACAATCACCAACGCCGCGGGCGCGACCCCGACGCCCACGCCGTCTCCGTCCGCGACTGCCACCGCCGCTCCGAGCGCGACCCCCAGTGCAGCCCCAACCGCAACGCCGGCTTCCCGCCCCACGGCACCGCCCCAGGTCACCCTCCCCCCGACCGACACCCTGAATGCGGCCGGCTTGGGCGCGTCGGGGTCATCCTCCTGGCCCCTGGTGCGAGCGCTCATGGTCATCGCCCTGCTCGCGCTCGTCGGCGCCTCCGTCCGTGTCTTCAGGCGCGCGAACCGCACCCGCTGACCGCGGCCGGAAACGCATCGGCGGCGGTCTCCTCGCCCGTCGGTAGTCGAGCGGCGCGACTTCGCCGCCTGGGGGATCGATCGAGAAGCCACCACAGGCCTGCCTCCGGTCGCATACTGTCGGCCGATGCTGACGAGAGGCAATCGAGAGGAGAGGCCCGTGGCGATCCTGATCCGCAAGTGGGCCACCTTCCGTGAGGAGGTCATCATCGAAGGGGGCGTCCCGCTTGACCCGCCGCTTCGGCGCGTGGCGGTTGCTGCGGTGTGCTCCAACCCATACGCCGGTCGGATGTCGGTCGATCTCTCGGAACTGATCGATTTCGGCGAGTACCTGGGCGACGAGTTGATGCGCCGCTGCCAGGAGGCGCTGGTCGAACCGGTCGAGGCCTACGGCAAGGGTGGCATCTCCGGCGAACGTGGCGAGCTGGAGCACGTGGCGGCGGTTCTGCATCCCAAGTTCGGTGCGCCAACCCGCGCCCGGGTCGGTGGCGTCTCCATCCTGCCTTCGGTCAAGAAGCGGGGCGGGATCGGTTCGACGCTGGACATCCCGGTCCACCACATCAAGGCGATGCTGGTGCGTTCGCATTTCGACGCCATGGAGATCCGCGTTCCGGATGCGCCCGGCGCCGATGAGTTGCTGCTCGCCATGGCGGTGACGAACCGCGGCCGTCCGCATGCCCGGATCGGCGGACTCCTCGCGGCGGACGCGATCGGCGAGGACGGTCTCCACTGAAACCCAGGCGGCGCGTCGCGTGAGGACGTTGATCCGCGGGATCGGGCAGGTCATCTCGGGCGACATCGAGCGGCCGCTCCTGGACGCCGACTCAATCTTGATCGTCGACGGTCGGATCGAGGCGGTCGGTCGCGGGTTGGACGGACGGCCGGGCGCCGCCGACGCCGACGCCGACGTCGTGATCGATGCCCATGGGACGACCGCCATCCCCGGACTCATCGACTCGCACGCCCACCCGGACTTCGGCGACTTCACGCCCCGCCAGCGAACCCTCGATTTCATCGAGTCCTCGCTCCACGGCGGCGTGACGGCGATGATCTCTGCGGGTGAGCCGCACCTCCCGGGTCGCCCCAAGGACATCGTGGGACTCAAGGCGACCGCGATCGCCGTCAACCACGCCTACGCCAACTTCCGGCCGGGTGGGGTGAAGGTCCGGGCGGGTGCCCCGATCCTCGAACTCGGCATGGTCGAGGCGGACTTTGCCGAGATGGCGGCGGCCGGCGTGCGGCTGATCGGTGAGATCGGGCTGGGTTCCGTGAAGACCGGCGCCGATGCCGCGCCGATGGTCGCCTGGGGACGAGCGCATGGGATGATCTCCACGTTCCACACCGGCGGGCCCTCCCTGCCCGGATCCGGGGCGATTGGCGCCGACGAGGTGCTTGAGGCGGCACCCCACATTGCCGGCCATGTCAACGGCGGAACTACGTCGCTGTCCGAACGCGACATCGACCGACTGATCGCCTCCGATTCCGGGATCGCCCTGGAGCTGGTCCACTGCGGCAACGGCCGGACCGCCCTATTCGCCCTGCGGCGGGCCGCGGAGGCGGGCGCGCTTGGCCGGGTCATCCTGGGCAATGACGCGCCATCAGGCACTGGGGTGGTCCCACTCGGGATCCTGCGGCTCATTGCCCACCTGGCGTCACTGGGCGGCGTCGCCCCGGAGATCGTGATCAGCCTGGCGACCGGGAACACGGCGCGCGTCCACGGGCTGGACACGGGCATCCTCGCGCCCGGCAAGGCAGCCGACCTTTGCCTCATCGACGCGCCGGTGGGTTCGGTCGCCGCGACGGCCCTCGACGCGCTGGCGAACGGGGACCTGCCCGGGATCTCCATGGTCCTGATTGACGGCATCGCTGTGATTGGCCG
>JANNQZ010000169.1:0-2998 GCA_031401015.1 Chloroflexota bacterium
CGCCTCGTCCGGCTCGTCGCGGTGATAGCGCCGGGCCATCTCGGCGATGTCAGCCTGCGCCGTCGGCTGGTCTTCGACAGGGGTCACCCGGCCGGTGATGCCAACCCAGCGGTACCCGTCGCGGTCCATCGCGGTGAGAGCCACCCTGGGGTCACGGACGAGGTTGGTTGGCCAGCGTCGCCCGACCGCGCTGTTGAGCACGATCTCATCCCCGTCCAAGCGGTACCAGACGACGGCCTGGCGTGGGGTCCCGTCCGGATCCAGGGTTGCGATCGTCGCGACCCTGGTGTCGTCAAGAAACGCCCGGACCTCGTCCGTGAGGCGGGCGGCGCCTGATGGGCGGATCGCGCTGGGGCTGTCGGTCACGCCCCGATGGTACGCGAGCGCGGCCAACGATGGCGTCGCGGCGCCGACCATCGATGCGGCTCAGCCGGGCGGATCCCCGAACAGGCGTTCCCCGGCGCGAACGGGGATGTCCAGGCGGTTCTCTGGTGGCGCCAGCGGACATGCCCAGCGTGGATCGAACGCGCACGAAGGCTGAAATGCAAAGTTGAAGTCGAGGATGAGCGTCCCTACGCTGGGATCACCGCCGAGATCCGCGCTCTTGGCCGTGTCCACGAGGTAGCGCCCAGCTCCATAGGTCTCCGCGCCGTTGGTAGCGTCCCGAAACGGGACGATCAGGCCGCCAGCGTAGCCGGCCATCCAGAAAATGGACAGCTGGCGCGGACGGTCGGCGAACGAAATCTCCGCTCGCCCGATCCGGGTGAATGCAAGCGTGTCTGTGCCGCTGTTTGGAGGTTGGAGCTCGAGACTCCCTGGCGCATCAGGCGGGGCGGGCTGGACGCTCGGGCTGAACCGGAGCGCCGGGTCATAGTCGAAATGGATCGCCCGAAACGCCGCCCGCGCACCGGGTGGAACCGGGGATTGGGGATGGCCACGGAAGAGCCGCTCGCGCTCCCGTCGCCAATGGTCATGCGCGGCTTCCGGGTCCGCTGCGGATTGGGATCGCACGTCCGCGTACAGTGCGGCGATTTGGCGACGCCAGTCGGTGAGCCAGAGGCGGTCGGCCGCCGAACCGTCGCCCTGTTGCCAGTACTCCGCCATCGTGCCTCCTCGTCGCAGCGCATCCTAGCCCGGCCCGCCTAGAATCGGGACGGCTCGCCGGCTCGTCCGTCCGGTGGCCGGATAGACGGAGGCGCCGCGTGGCCGAAACAGCCGAGATCGGGGTATTCGGGGGTTCGGGGTTCTACTCGCTGCTCGACGAGGTTCGCGAAGCCAAGGTCGATACGCCATATGGGGCCCCGTCCGACTCGATCTTCCTGGCCGACGTCGCCGGTCGCGGGGTGGCATTCATGCCCCGCCACGGTCGACGCCACACGATCCCGCCGCACAGGATCAACTACCGCGCCAACGTCTGGGCAATGCGGTCGCTCGGGGTCAAGGCGGTGATCTCGCCCTGCGCCGCGGGATCGCTCCAGGTGGCGGTCAAGCCGGGCGATTTCGTGGTGTGCGACCAGTTCGTGGATCGGACCCACGGACGGATCGACACGTTCTACGACGGCCCGATCGTGACCCATCTCTCATCCGCCGAGATTTACGACCCGATCCTGCGACGGCTGGCCATCGACACGATCCGCGATCACGGGATCGAGGTCCACGAACGCGGCACGGTGGTCGTCATCGAGGGGCCGCGCTTCTCGACCAAGGCGGAGTCCAAGTGGTTCAGCGATGCCGGCTGGGAGGTCATCAACATGAGCCAGTACCCGGAGGCCTGGCTGTGCCGCGAGCTCGGCATGGCCGTGGTCAATATCAGCCTGATCACTGACTACGACGCGGGGGTTCACGAGGGGACCGAAGCCGTGAACGCGATGAGCGTGATCGAGGTGTTCGCGCAGAACGCCTCCCGGATCCAGGCCGTCGTGCTCGATCTAATCGGGCGGTTTCCGGCTGACCTCGACGCGCTGGGAGCCAGGGCGGCGCTGGCGCCAACGCGCGGCGATGGCCATGCGATGGCCGATGAGGACGTCCGCCTGTTCGAAACCGGGTTCTAGGTGGGGCCCGAGGCTCGCCCGGCCAACGCGCCCCCGATCGGGGTCTGCCTCCGGGCGATCCGCGCCGAGCCCGGCTGGTGGCTCGAGAGTGCGCGGCGACTTGATGCTGCCGGGTATGCCGGGCTGTGGGGCTGGGATCATTTCATGGGCCGCGGCGACATCCGCGTCCCGGTGGTCGAGGGCTGGACGATCCTGGCCATGGCCGCCGCCGTGACCCAGCGCGCGACCGTCGGCCCGTTCGTGCTCAACGTGATGAACCGCCATCCGGCTCTCGTGGCGCGGATGGCATCCACCCTCCAGATCGCGAGCGGCGGACGCCTTGTGCTGGGCATTGGCACCGGCGGAGCCCCCCGCGAGCACGAGGCCTACGGCATCGACTTTCCGCCGATCGCCGAGCGTGTCGCGCGGCTGGAGGAGGCGGTCGCCGTGCTGCGTGCCATGTGGGGTGGGGGACCGGTGACCCGGCCATCGCCGTTCTACCCGCTCGTCGAGGCCGCCGCATACCCTGTGCCCGTCCCGCCGCCGCCGATCCTGATCGGTGGGGAAACCCGCGCGGGCGCCCGGCTCGCGGGGCGGATCGGTGACGGCTGGACCGCCTTCGACAACAACTTCGAGGCGAACCTGCCGACGTACCTGGAGTCCCTGGCCGCTAGCGGGCGACGCCGCGAGGATCAGATGGTCCTGGTCGGGTTCGAAGGGGACTGGCTGAGCGACGAACCGATCGCCGATAACCCCTGGGTGTCGGCGCCACGCGAAACCTGGGCGCGCTGGCATGAAGCGGGCGCGGACGGCGCCATTGTCCTCGCGCGCACCACCGCCGACGTCGATGCCCTGGTGGCGGCCACCGACCGCTGGTAGGACCCCCGTGGGCTTGGCGTGCGACAGTGTGCTACATTGTCTCACGTGAGCACACAGGCGCGCGTGCACCGTTCGTTCCGGCTTCGGCC
>JANNQZ010000170.1:0-8478 GCA_031401015.1 Chloroflexota bacterium
TCTCGATCGTGCAGATGCCGCGCGGCGTGCCAGTTGCTACGGTCGCCATTGGCAACGCCACGAACGCCGGGTTGCTGGCGGCCGCGATCCTGGCGCTCTCGGACGAAAGCCTGAGGGCGCGGCTCAGCAGGTGGCGCGAACTGATGACGCAGGCCGTGCTCGACGATCCTGGGGGCCGCGCCGCGGACACGAACTGAACCCGGGCCTGACGCATGTTCCGTGGTGCAGATGAGAAACCGTGACGGCGGGCGGTCGGTGACGACCACCCGCTCGTGGTCCATCACGAGTTCCCCCGCCCGGCCTAGGGGGCGATGCGACGACTCGATGAGTTGATCCACGCGGTACCCTCGCCGGGTCTGAGCGGCCGCGTCCCCCGAAGCTATCCGGTCGGGGCCGAGCCGACCTGGACCGTGCGCTCGTCGGCGCCGCGGACCAGTTTTAGATCGAACGGCATGACAAGCGCGCCGAGCGCCGCAAAAAGGTCGTCCGCGTCGGTGAGCGCCCGCCCACCCGCTTCGACCAGCAGATCGCCCGCCTCGATCCCGGCCGCGGCGGCCAGGCTGCCGTCCTCGACGCCCCTGACGAGCACCCCATCACGCTCCGGCAGCCCGACCGATCGGCGCATCCGCCGGGCGACCGGTGACGGAGCGACGGCCACGCCGAGGCGGGCGCGCTGGGGGGCCTCACCGCGGGCCAGGGCATCTACCCGGGCACGGAGCGAGGCGTTCGCCGGGAGTGCCAGGTAGAAGCCCTCGCCGATGCGATTTGTGTTGAGGCCTACGAGCCGCCCGCCCACATCGAGGAGGGCACCTCCGGACGATCCGGGAGCGAGCGGTGCGGTGTGCTCGACACTCCCGTCGATCCGCCGACCGCCGGGACCACGGAACCCCCGTGCGATCGCCGAGACGAAACCAAACGTCACCCGCGAGCCTCCACCCTGACTGGCCGCCGCGCCGAGGACGGCCGAGCCAACGCCCAGGGCATCACCATCGCCCCAATCGATGGCGGCAGCCGCGGCCGTGTCCGCATCGATGACGGCGAGATCCCCGTCGCCGTCCACCGCAGCCACCGTTCCCGTCACCCGGCGACCATCCGAGAAGATGACCGTCACCTCGTCTCCCCGCAGGTTGTGGGCATTGGTGAGCACCTTCCCCGGTGCCAGGACGATGCCGGACCCGCGCGTCCCGCGACCGATCCCGACGATTGACGGGCCCACGCGTTCGGCGACGGAGGCGACGGCTGCCTGGAATTCTTCGATGGCGCTCATCTGGTACAGCTCCTGTTTTGTCCAAGCGATGTGACTTGCTACTTGCAATCTACTACGGACACCCCACGATGACAAGCCCTCGACCTGCCCGTACCATCGGTCCATGCCAGAACCGCCTGAGCCCAGAGCCGCACCGACCCCGCTGGAGGCCGCACTCGAGCGCGTCGGGGATCGCTGGAGCTTGCTGCTGGTCGAGGCGTTGCTGGACGGCGCTCGGCGGTTCAACGAGCTCGCCGACGCGCTCCCCGCGATCGCGCCCAACATCCTCGCCGATCGGCTGCGCCGGCTGGAGCGCGAGCGGATCCTCGTCGCGACGCCCTATCAGCAGCGGCCCCCAAGAATGGCGTACGCGTTGACGACCGACGGTCGCGACCTCGCATCTGCGCTTCGGCTGCTGGCAGACTGGGGCGGGCGACGCTCCGACCGATCGGATCCGATCCACCATGACCGCTGCGGGACACCGCTCGAGACTCGTTGGTGGTGCCCCACCTGCTCGGTCAACCTCGATGACCCCGGCGCCATCGAAACGCGCTCGCTGTGATCGCACTCGATGCGCTGGCCTATCCAACCCTTTGGTGGGCCTCCTGCTGATGGACGACGAGCGCTGGGAGCCCGGGATGCCCGTGCTGGATCGCCAGGCGACTGCCGGGCCGCTCCCGTCGAGTTCTTCGGCCGGCCTCCCGCCCAGCCTGCAGGGTCTGCCCCGGCGGTCCGTGCCCGAGACGACCCCGACGCCCATCCAGGGGCTCTATGTCCAGCTGAGCGTGGTCGTCCTGATCTGCGGTGCGATCGCGATCACGGCTCTGGAACTCGGCACCCCGCTGTCCAGCCCGCTGGTCAAGCTGTGTATCCTGGTCGCCGCTCCGTTGCTGGTGGTGACCACGCTCGATGCGGTCGTGCGGATCTGGCGATCGGCCTGGGCCTGGATGAAGGTTGATCGGGCGCGCGGGCTGTTTCGGCTGGCGTGGGTCGCCGTCAGCCTGATTGGCCTCGGGGGCCTCGTCGCTGGCGCCCTCGTCGTGATCGTCGCGTGAGCCCCACCGCATCGAGTCCGACGGCATCGGGTCCGGCGGCATCGGGTCCGGCACGCTGATGGACGACCGATTCGCGCGGGGTCGCGACGGCCGTTCCACCAACCTGCCGTCGGGGAGCGGTGTCCCGGCCTGGCTGGCCGCCAGCCTGAACTTCTGCTCGCGCTGCGGCTCCCCGCTCCGATTTGGGGCTGTGCCCGGCGAGGAACGCGACCGACTCGCGTGTGCAGCGTGCAGCCATGTTGCCTATGTCAATCCGCGCCTGGTGGTCACTGTCTTCCCGATCACCGACGCCGGCGAGATCGTGCTCATTCGTCGCGGGATCGAGCCCGGACGCGGTCGTTGGGCCCAGCCGGGCGGGTTCCTGGAAGTCGACGAAACCGTCAACCAGGCAGCCATCCGCGAGACCTGGGAGGAGACCGGCCTGCTCGTCGAGCCGGGCGAGATCCTCGGGCTGTATACGAGGCTGGAGGCTGCGGTGGTGACGATCGCCTTCGAGGCCAGGATCGTCGGAGGAACCGCCATGCCCACGCCCGAGGCGACCGAGATCCAGGCGTTCGCCCCCGAGGGGCTCCCCTGGTCGGGAATCGCCTTCGACACCACGAAATGGGCCTTGCGCGACTGGCTGGCACTGCGGCGTCCGGAGGTCGACCCCGGGAGCTGGTCGCCGAGCGTCGACGGTTAGTGCCGACGGCTAGCTCAGGTCGATGAAGACGTTCTTCGTCTCCGTGTAGAGGTCCAGCGCGCCCAGCCCGAGTTCCCGACCGATGCCTGACATCTTGTAGCCGCCAAAGGGGGCCTCGGTATGAACGGAGCTGTTGGAATTGACGCTGATCACGCCGGCCTGGAGCACCTTCGCGGCGCGCAGCGCCTTGCCGATGTCACGACTCCAGATGGAGCCGCTGAGGCCGTAGGGCGTCGCATTCGCCAGGCGCAGGGCCTCTTCCTCCGTGTCGAACGGGATGATCGAGACGACGGGCCCAAAGATCTCCTCGCGGGCGATCCGCATCTCATTGTTGACGCTGTCAAAAATCGTGGGCATCAGATAGGCCCCGCCGGCTAGCGCGGGATCATCAGGCGCGCCTCCGCCCAGGACCAGCGTGGCGCCCTCGGCGCGGCCAATCTCGATGTAGTCCTTCACCCGGTCACACTGTCGACGACTGACGAGCGGCCCCATCTCGGTCGCCTCGTCGGCCGGATCGCCGACGACGACCTTGCGGGTTGCAGCGGTGAACAGTTCAACAACCCGCTCATGAGCGCTGCGCTCCACCAGGATGCGACTGCGCGCGCAGCAGTCCTGCCCCGTGTTGTCGAAGACCGCGTACGGCGAGTCGCGCGCGAACTTCTCGAGGTCGGCGTCGGCGAAGACGATGTTGGGGCTCTTGCCACCAAGCTCGAGCGAAATCTTCTTCACATTGCCCGCGGCCAGCCGCATGATCTCCTGCCCGGTGGCGGTCTCGCCGGTGAAGGCCACCTTGCCGATCCCCGGATGGGCCGCGATCGACGCCCCGGCCGTGCCGCCCGGACCCGTTACGACATTGAGCACGCCGGGCGGGATGCCGGCCTCGAGGGCCAGCTCGCCGAGCCGAATCGCGGTCAACGGGGAGTAGCTGGCTGGCTTGAGGATTGCCGTGTTCCCGGCGGCCAGCGCGGGGGCCACCTTCCACGACGCCATCAGCAGCGGGAAATTCCAGGGCACGATCAGCCCGACCACACCGATCGGCTCGCGCAGGGTCAGGTCCAGCCCCGGCTTTGAGACCGGGATCGTCTGGCCGAAGACCTTGTTGGCCGCGCCGGCGTAGTACTCGAACACGAGCCCGACGCCGGTGATCTCGCCGCGGGCCCCGCTGATCGGCTTGCCGACGTTGCGGCTCTCGAGCTGGGCCAGCTCCTCGGTGTGGTCCCGGATCAGGCCCGCCAGCCTGCCAAGCGCACGACCGCGGGCGCTGGCCGCCCAGCTCGACCAGCCGACCGGCGCGTCGAAGGCGGTCCGCGCGGCGGCCACGGCCCGCTCAACGTCCTCGCGGCCACCGAGCGGGACCGTCGCGAGCAGGCCTCCGTTCGCGGGTTCGATGACCTCGAACGTCTGCCCGTCCGCAGCCGGGACGGAGTCGCCGCCGATGAGCATCTGCATCGTGAGTGCCCCTGGGCGAGTGTCGGTGGTCATGACGTGTCTCCTGGATCGGGCCATCAGGACTCTCGAGTCGGTTCGTCGATGATACGGCGGCCGGTCCCCCGACGGCCCCTACCGCAGCCATCCCGCAAGGTGACGCTGCTAGCATCGAACCCATGCAGATCGACACGCTTCGCGCCCTCGGAAGCTCCCACCTCCGCCTCTGGATCGCTGCCGTGATCCTGGTCGCGGTCGTCGGCAGCAGCGGGTACATCCTGCTCGGATGGCCGCCGGGGGACGCCATCTACATGACCGGGATCACCCTGACGACGGTCGGGTTCCGTGAAGTCCGGGAACTTGACGGGATTGGCCGCATCTGGACCATGGTGGTGGCCATCAGTGGCGTGGGCATCATCTTCGGGTCGGTCGGGGTTGTCGCGGAGACGGTGCTGGCGGCCACGATCGGTGAAAACAGGGAGGCAAAGCGGATGGCCCGTGATGTAGCGGATCTGAAGGGACACCTGATCCTGTGCGGGTACGGGCGCGTCGGATCCACTGTCGCCCGCGAGTTGACGCACAGCGGCGAGCGGTTCGTCATCGTCGACATCAATCCTGCCTCGCTGGTCACCGCCCAGCGCGACGGCCACCTGGTCGTCGTAGGAGACGCGACCAGCGATTCCGTACTCCTGGCGGCCGGCGTCGAGCGCGCCCGCGGCCTGATCACGACGATCGACTCGGATGCCAACAACGTGTACGTGACCCTCTCGGCGCGGGCCCTGAATGGCGGCCTGTTCATCGTCGCGCGGGCCAACGACGAGGGTTCGGCGTCGAAACTGGTTCAGGCCGGCGCGGACCGGGTGGTCTCACCATACGCTCGGGCCGGTCGTCAGATCGCCGAACTGGCGGTGCGCCCAAGGGTGGCCGACTTTATCGACTTTGCCCTGTCACACGGCGAGCTCGCCTTTTCCATCGAGGAGGTCGAGATCGCGTCCGGCGGCCCGCTTGAGGGCCAGACTGTCGGGTCCCTGCGCGACCAGGGCATCTTCGCGCTCGCGATCGTGCACGGGAAGAACGTCTACGAACCGAACCCGGCGACGGACCGCGTGCTGGTTGCGGGCGAGAACCTGATCGTCTCGGGGGCCGCAGAGCCGCTGCGGGACCTGCGCGACCGCGCCTAGCCCGGGCCGTGACTGACCACGGGTGCGCCCTCAACCGCGACGACTGCGGCGCCGACGATCCCGGCGTCGTTGCGCAGCGAAGCGGCCACGATCGGCGTCCGACACGTCAGCAGCGGCATGAACTTGTCTGCGTTCTTGCTCACACCGCCGCCAAGGATGAACAACGTGGGCCACATGAGGTCCTCGATTCGATGCAGATGCTCGTCAAGGTCCAAGGCCCACGCCTTGTAGGAGAGGCCCTTGCGTAGCCGGGCGGCAGACGCCGAGCGTCGCTCCGCCGGCCGACCGCGAATTTCCATCTGCCCGAACTCCGTGTTCGGAACCAGCCGCCCGTCGATGAAGACCCCGGACCCGACGCCGGTTCCGAGGGTCAGGAAGATAACGACACCCGGCTTCCCGGCCCCGATGCCGAAGCGCATCTCCGCGATGCCGGCTGCATCGGCGTCATTGACGATGCTGACCGGTCGCTTCAGTGATGTTGCGAGCTGCCCCACGATGGGGTAGTCCGTCCAGGAGGCATCGATGTTGGCTGCGGTCACCAACCGCCCGTCGATGGCGACGCCCGGCAGACCCACACCGACCGGCGCAGTCTCCGAGATGCCTGCTGATTTGGCGAGCCGCCGAACGAGGCGACCGATCGAGGCGCTCACCTTGTCGGGCGTCGAGGGCGTCGGCGTTGGCACGCGGAGGCGCTCGGACCGGAGACGCCCGGATTCGACATCCACAACGGCGGCCTTGATCCCGCTGCCACCGACATCGACACCGATGGCGATCTGGCCGCTGGCCACGTCCGGCGCCGCGTCCGTCATCGGTCTCCTCCCATCGCTCAGAAGTAGTTGACCGTGATGCCGCCGTCGACCACGAGTGAGGCGCCATTCGTCCAGCGTGACTCATCCGACGCGAGGTAGATCGCCATCTGGACGATCTCCTCCGGCTTGCCAAACCGGCCGCTGGGGTTGCGAGCGAGACGCAGGTTCTTCGCCGCCTCGTCCTTGAGCAGCCAGTCCATCAGGAGCGGTGTTTCGACCGGACCCGGGCAGATGGCGTTTGTCCGGATGCCCTTCGGCCCGAACTGCACGGCGAGACTGCGGGTCAGGCTGAGCACGGCGCCTTTCGAGGCGGTGTAGGCATCCTGCGGGACCGAGCACCCCAGGATGGCCACGAAGCTGGCGATGTTGATGATCGAGCCGCCGCCGCCTTCGATCATCGCGGGGACGCCGTACTTGCAGCCCAGGAAGACGCCACGAACGTTGACCGCCATCACGGTATCCCACGTGGCCACGTCGGTGTCCGTCACGGAATGGTCCGCCTCTGGCATCACCCCGGCGTTGTTGTACAGGCAATCGAGGCGTCCATACGTCGAGACGGCGTGGTCAACCATGCTCCTCGCGTCGGCCTCCTTCGAGACGTCCGTCCTGATGAAGGTGGCCTCCCCGCCCGCCGCGCGGACGAGGGCGACAGTCTCGGCTCCGGCCGCTTCGCTGTACTCCGCGATGACCACCCTCGCGCCCTGGGCGGCGAACATCTGGGCTGCCACCCGACCCATGCCGCTCCCGCCGCCGGTGATGATCGAGACCTTGCCGTCCAGTCGCATGGAACTCCTCTCAGATGCGCGTGAGGGTCAGGGTAGCGCTCGACCGAGGTGTGCGCGCGACAGGCCGACGCCTGACGCTGTGGCGCGGGCCGTTCACCCGCGCTCGAGATACCGCTCGCGGTCCCACGGGTGGACGACCGAGTCGTAGGTCGACTGCTCGACGCGCGCGGCGTTGAGGTAATGGTCGACCACGTCCTGGCCGAGGATCTCGACCGCCGCCTCGGAGCGCTCCAGCTCCCAGATCGCCTCGTAGAGGGCTCGAGGCATCCGCGCGACCCCCGTGGCCAGATAGCCGTTGCCCTTGAATTCGGGATCGAGCGGCAACTGGTGCTCGATGCCGTAGAGACCCGCGCCCATCATCGCTGCGTAGGTCAGGTAGGCGTTCATGTCGCCGCCCGGGAAGCGGTCCTCGACATGGAGACCTGGGCCCCGGCCGACGACGCGAAATCCGGTCGTGCGGTTGTCGCGGCCCCAGACCACGTTGACCGGCGCCCAGGACAAGGACGCGTAGCGCTTGTAGGAGTTGATGAACGGGGCGATGAAGATCGCCAGCTCGCGGGACAGCTTCATCATCCCGGCGATGAAGTGCTGCCCGATCTCGGACAGGCCGTACGGCCCGGCCTTCGCGCCCGGGGTCGCATGCATCAGCGGCACGTCACGCGCTGCGTCCCACAGGCTCATGTGGAGATGGCCGGACGAACCGGTCCAGCGGTGGTCCGGCTTGGCCATGAAGGTGATCCCCCAGCCGTTGAGGTAGGCGATCTCCTTGGCGCCGTGCTTGAAGACCACGCTCCGGTCCGCCGACGCGAGCACATGGTCGTAGCGAATGTTGACCTCGTGCTGGCCGTTGGCTGCCTCGCCCTTGCTGAACTCGATCGGGACGTCCGCCGCAGTCATCTGATTACGCAACAGCCGATGGAGCGGCTCCGCCTTGGTGGCCTGGAGCAGGTGGTAGTCCTCGTTGTAGTGGCCGAACGTGCGTGGCACCGGATGGCCGCGCTCGGCCAACTCCTCCCAGCTGTCCTTGAGGACGTAGAACTCGAACTCGGATCCGGCCTTGAGCACGTAGCCCTTCTGCAGGGCGCGGGCAATCTGGCGCTTGAGGATGGTGCGCGGGGCGATCGGGATCTCGTGGCCGGTCTCCTCATCGACCGCATCGGCGAGCACCATCGCCGTTCCGGGCAGCCATGGCAGGATCCGCAGCTGGTCCCAGATGGGCTCCGCGACCCAGTCGCCGTAGCCGGTCTCCCAGTTCATCAGCGCGAAGCCTTCGGGCGTGTTCATCTCCATGTCCG
>JANNQZ010000171.1:0-4411 GCA_031401015.1 Chloroflexota bacterium
GCCACGGTGGATGCCAAAGGAAAACGTAAATGGGTTTTTCCGTGGCGGGCTATTGGCGGCGCCCGGAGCCATCGACCCGTTCGTCACCGCCACGACCATCACGGGCGGCCACCAGCATGGGAGCCAGTCATGATCCGTCGAGCCATCTCCACCACCGGTGCACCCGTCGCCATCGGGCCGTACAGCCAGGCGATCGCGATCGAAAACCTCCTGTTCACGGCCGGCCAGGTGGCCCTCGATCCGGCCACCGGCATGCTGGTGGAGGGCGGCATCGAACCCGAGACGGAACGGGTGATGGCCAACGTGACCGCGGTCCTGAAGGCCGCCGGGAGCAGCTGGGGCGATGTCCTCAAGACCACGATCTTCCTCGTGGACATGTCCGAATTCGCGACGGTCAATGCAATCTACGGTCGGTTCATGGCGGATCCGCCCCCGGCCCGCTCGACGGTCGCGGTGGCCGCGTTGCCAAAGGGCGCGCGGATCGAGGTCGAGGTCATCGCCCGGTTGCATGCCTGAGCCGCGGACGCCCGTGGTCCGGCAGCCGCGTGATCGGACCGTCGGTTGACACTGCTCCGAAGCCACCCCTACGATGCCTCGACCCACTGATGACAGCTGACCCAGCGGCACCGGATCCGGACCGGACCGGGAACGACGATCGCTCCCAGGCCGGGCCGCGTCGGCGTCCCGCCTCGTGAACCCCCCGGAACCGGGCCTGTTGACCCGTACGGTCGCGGTCGTCCTCGCGGCCGGCCTCGGGACGCGAATGCACTCGACCACGCCCAAGGTGCTCCACCAACTGTGCGGTCGGGCCATGCTCGCGTACGTCATCGACGCCTGGGCGAGTACGGCCAACGGGACGGCTTCACGCCCGATCGTGGTCTATTCGCCGGCTGTTGAGGCGGTCAGGGCGGCCGTTGCCGAGCGCGCCACATTTGCACTGCAGGCCGAGCCGCGCGGTTCCGGCGATGCCGTTCGCGCGGCCATGCCGGCGGTCCCCGACGACGCGGGCGAGATCGTCGTGCTCAGTGGCGATGTCCCGCTGGTGACCGGTGCCGATCTCGACGCCGTCCTCGAGGCACGCCGGGCTGACGACGCGGCGATCGCCCTGGCCAGTGTCTTTGCCGCCGATCCCGCCCGGCTCGGACGGGTCATCCGCGGCGAGTTTGGAACCGTCGAGCGGATCGTGGAGGCACGTGATGCGACGCCCGAGGAGCTCGCCGGCAATGAGATCAATGCCGGCCTGTATGCCTTCGATGCCGCCTGGCTGCGCCGGAGGATCGGCACGCTCGTGTCGTCCGCGGTGACTGGCGAGGTCTACCTGACCGACCTGGTCCGCCTCGCCCGCGAAGATGGCCGGATCGTTAGCGCCGTCGGCTTCGATGACGATGGACGGTTTGACGGGATCAACGACCGATCGCAGCTGGCCGCCGCCGAGTGGACGATGCGCGTCCGGCTCAACGAGGCCCACATGGCCAATGGCGTCACCATGCGCGATCCCTCCACGGTCTATCTCGACTGGTCCGTCAAGTTGGCCGCCGACGTGACCATCGAGCCCAACGTGATCCTCAAAGGGTTCACCGCGGTCGGCGAAGGCAGCGTCATCGGGGCCGGGTGTCAGCTGATCGATGCCGTCGTCGGGCGCCGCGCGCGCGTCTGGGCCAGCGTTGTCGAGGCCTCGACCATCGAGGATGAGGCGACCGTCGGGCCGTATAGCCACCTGCGGCCGGGCAGCGTCGTGGGTCGCGGCGCCGAGGTCGGCAACTTTGCCGAGCTCAAGAACACCCGGCTCGGCCCAGGCTCGAAACAGCATCATGTGAGCTATCTCGGTGACGCGCAGGTTGGTGAACGGGTCAACGTCGGGGCGGGAACGATCACGGCCAACTACGACGGTACGACCAAGCATCCGACCACGATCGGGGACGGCGCCTTCATCGGGGTCGACACGATGATCGTTGCGCCGCGCGAGATCGGGGCGGGCGCCCGGACCGGCGCCGGGGCGGTGGTGACCCGCGACGTGCCGCCGGGCAAACTCGCCGTCGGCGTGCCGGCGCGGATCCGCGAACCACGCGCCGGGGCGGGCGATCCACCGGCATGAACGGGTCGTTTGTCGAGCTCGGCATCATCGTCGTCCTCGTCCTGCTCAACGGGATCTTCTCGGCGACGGAGATCGCACTCGTCACGATCCGACGCAGCCGGATCCAGCAGCTCATCGACGAGGGCCGCCGTGACGCCCGCCGCGTCCAGCGGCTAAAGGAGAACCCGGGCCGGTTCCTGGCGGTCATCCAGATCGGGATCAACTTCCTCGGGTTCCTTGCCTCCGCGTTTGCCGCGGTCAGCCTCGTTGGCGGACTGGAGCTATGGCTGGCCGCGTTCGGGCCGCTGGCGAGTGTCGCGGGCGGGATCGCCCTGATCGTCGTGACCGGGCTCTTGACCATCTTCACGATCATCTTTGGCGAGCTGGTGCCCAAGCAGATTGGATTGGCCCATGCCGAACGGGTGGCCATGTCGACCAGCCGGTTCATCGAAGTCCTCGGCGTCGTCCTGGGCCCGCTGGTCGGGTTCCTGACCTGGACCACGCGGCGGATCAGCCGGCTGTTCCGCGCTGACGTGGCCGCGGACGAGCGGATCAGTGCCGAGGAGATCCGCCTCATCATCCAGCAGGGGGGCCAGCAGGGTGTCCTGGAGGCCGAGGAGGAACAGATGATCCACGCGGTCATCGAACTCGGGAGCCAACGTCTCCACGAGGTGATGGTCCCCCGGATCGCGATGGTGACCCTGGCAGCGGACGCGACCATCGCGCAGGCGATTGACACCGTCGTCGATGAGGGTCACAGCCGGATCCCGGTCTACGGAGAGTCGATCGACAAGATCCTGGGCATCCTGTACGCGAAGGACCTGCTGCCGTTCCTCAAGGATGCAGCGGGCGACCCCCCACCGCTGCGGACCATGTTGCGGGCGCCCGCCTTTGTGCCCGAATCGATGAGCGTGGATGACCTGCTCCATCAATTCCAGCGGAGCAAGGTCCACATCGCGATCGTGCTCGACGAATACGGCGGGACGGCCGGCATGGTCACCATCGAGGACCTGCTCGAGGAGATCGTCGGCGAGATCCAGGACGAGTACGACGAGGAGGAACCGCTGATCGTCAAGCTCTCCGATGACGAGGCACGGATCGATGGCCGCGCGGATGTCGATGACCTGGCCGAATTGTTCGACATCACCCTGAGTCTCGAGGACGAGGACGAATACGACACCGTCGGCGGCTTGATCTATCACCGCATCGGTGGCGTTCCGAGCCCGGGCGATCAGGTGATGGTCGAGGGCCTCACCCTGACGGTCGAGACGACGGACGGGCGGCGGGTGGGCAAGGTCCTGGCCGTCCGCGATCGCGACGTCGCCCGGCCCCTCGACGACGAGGCGGACAGGTAAGCCCGAGCTACGCGCTGATCACCGAGACGATGATCTGCTCGAGATGTCTGCGCGCGCCAGGCTCGACGACTCCGGCGGCATCGAGGGCGCTCAGCGCGGCGTCACGGTACCGGCGGGCCTGGTCGCGGGTGTATTCGCGCGCGCCGCTGCGCTCAAGGATCGCGATGATCTCGGCGACCCCCGGCCCGTCCAGGTCGGTGGTCGCGTACAGGGTGGCGAGTCGGGCGCGGTCGTCCGTGCCCGCGTGCTCATAGGCATAGATGACCGGCAGAGTCTTCTTCTTGTGCGCCACGTCCGACGGTTCCTTGCCCGTCGCCTGCTCGTGGCCCCAGATCCCCAGCAGGTCGTCGTTGAGCTGGAACGCAATGCCGAGGGACCAGCCGAACTCGCGGTAGCGGCCGATCACGGCCTCGTCATCGGTCGCGAGCAGCGCCCCGGATTCGATGGAGGCAGCGATCAACGCGGCCGTCTTGCGCCCGATCATGTCGAAGTAGAGCTCCACGGTCATCAGGTCATCGGACCGGCTCATCGCAATGTCGAGGTACTGGCCCTCGCACAGCCGCATGCAGGTCTGGTCGAACAGCCGCATCAGGCGCAGGACCTTGGCGTCCGGAAATCCGAGGTCCGTGAGGCGATGCAGTGCGATCCGCGACAGGCTGAACAGGGCGTCGCCGGCGTTGATCGCCTGCGGAACCCCGTACACTTTCCAAAGCGTGGCCCGATGGCGCCGTTCAGTGTCACCGTCCTCGATGTCATCGTGGACCAGCGAGAAATTGTGACCCAGTTCCACGGCCGCGGCGCCGGGCAGCGCCAGTTGGTGGTCGCCCGTAATGCTGGCGAAGGCGAGCAGGCCCAGGAGCGGCCGAATCCGCTTGCCGCCCGACGCCCCGGAGCCATCGAGTGCCAGGTGGTAGCGGACCATCTCGTAGAGGCCACGTGTCGACGGATCCTGGTCGCCGACGAGACGACCGATTTCGATTTC
>JANNQZ010000172.1:0-7910 GCA_031401015.1 Chloroflexota bacterium
AGTTGAGCCAGCGTCGCTCGATCAGGTGTTCGCTGAGGGCGGCGTGGGTCTCGCGCGTCCATGTCACATTCGCCTTGGTGTCCGCCGGATCGACCCAGACGGATGGGAGCAGCAGATTGAAGCCCGCCTGGCGGTGCGGCACGGCGGTGTCCGTGACGCCGACGCGGGTAACAGCGCCATGGAAGTGCTCGAACAGGATCGCGTTCATCGGTGAAGGGGTTGACGCAAACCGCTCGACGGCGAGGTCGATGAGTTCGTCGGTCAGCCCGCGCGTGAAGCTCGACAGCCAGTAGTTGAGCGCTCCGGTCGGGAAGCCGTCGTCGAGGATGGTGTTCATGGCCGGATACGGCATTGGTCCGACCTCGACCAGGAGCGGCGAGCCCCAGGACTTGAAGGGGGCCAGGTCGGCCTTGGCCTGATCCGGGTCGCCGGCATGGCAGACCACGAGCGCCGACAGTTTCGTGCCCGAGCCGTCGGGTGCGTGCACCAGCCCCGCGAAGATCGTCAGATCGTCCGTGATGTCCGCGACGGCGTCACGATAGAAGCGGAGCAGTGCCGGGGCTGCCTCGATCGGGTGCGCGATCAGCCCGCCTGTGACCATATCGAGCGGGTGCAGCCGATACGTGAACGTGGTCGCGATCCCGAAGTTCCCGCCGCCGCCGCGCAGCGCCCAGAACAGACCCGGGTCTGATGCTGACGTGACCTCGGCAACGTCGCCGTTCGCGTTCACGAGCTCGACCGCGAGCACGTTGTCCGCTGCCAGGCCGAACTTCGCCATCAGCCAGCCGAGCCCGCCGCCCAGCGTAAGCCCGGCGATTCCCGTCGTGGAGACGGCGCCTCCCGTGACGGCCAGCCCGTGCTGCGCGGTCGCGGCATTGAGCTCGGCCCACGTCACGCCCCCCTCTGCGCGTGCCGTGCGGGCGTCCGGGTCCACGTGAACACCCTTCATCTCGGCAAGGTCGATCATCACGGCGCCGTCCGCGACCGCGAGCCCAGCCACATTGTGACCGCCGCCCCGGACGCAGATCTCAAGCCCGCCTCGACGGGCGAAGCGCACTCCTGCAGCCGCGTCGGCCGCTGTCCGGCAGCGCACGATCAGCGCCGGTCGGCGGTCCACGAGCCCGTTGTGCACTCGCCGGGCATCGTCGTAACCCTCATCTCCCGCCTGCAGCAACCGTCCGGTGACGGCTGCACCAAGGGCGTCAATGTCTGCCGGGTTCAGGGTCGGAGCCGTGCTCATCGTGATCCCTCCTGCAGTCCGCTGGTGACGCATGCTCCACGTCTCGGGACGCACAGTCTAGGGCGCTTGTCTAGCTCCTCGACCCGAGAAACGGTACGCCAACTCCTGCCGTTTCGAGGATGCGAAGTGCCAGCAACTTCCCTCGATCAAGGTGCGCCAGAAGCGGCTGGTATCGGAGAGTTCGCACTATCGGTGTTGCCTGGCCACAACCCGTCCCGATCGGCCCTTGAGGCTGGCCGCTGATCCGAGCGGGATCGCGACGACGGCACTGGAGCGATGGGCCGCTTGCGATTGTGTCAGGCGGGTATTGGCTGGGGCTTAACGAACAGAGGCGCCGGACTCAACAAGCGGGCGTTGATCGCATCTCAAAGGGGGAATTCGGTGCCGCAACGCACCACGAATACGGACGGTGCGCCGATAAATGGTTGCAATTGTGTGCGGTTAGGAGTAGAAGGGCGGGACCACCGGGGACCGCAGGGAATGGAGCGCACCCAATGAAGCGTCTCGCCTTGGCAATGGGGATTGTCCTGGTCTTGCTCGTAGGCCCCGGATCCGCAGCCGCTGCGGATGGCGGCGCTGATATCCAGGTCGTGGAGGTGAGCTTCACCCTGGGCTCGGATACGTGCCCGAACCTCTCCGAGGGCACTTCGATCACGTGGACCGGTCCGTTGACGTCGATCACTCGGACGAGAACCAATGCCAGCGGGATCACGACCTGGAACATCACGAGCCGCGCTGGCGGCGTCGCGACCGATCAGGACGACAATCAGTACGTCTTCAACTACATCAATTCGCTCCGAGTATCGAACAGCATCGGTGACCTGGAAATCTTCACGGGCACGATGACCGACAGCTTCTCGCTCGCAGGACAAGGACCGGAACGTCTCCACAGCGGCTTCAACGCTGGCCTAACGACTGATTTTGTGACCTTCGTCTTCGACTCCGTGCACTCGCGCGGCGATCCGATCGACTTCGATACCGTGGCCCCCCACTGCGATCCTCTTTAGCCGGGCTCGTCGCACCTCGCTCGCTTGGACATCAAGGAACGGAGCGACCTTAAGGAACGGAGCGACCTTGGGGGAAACGATCGCGACGACGACCGGGTCTGAAGGCAACCATCGGCCGACGTCGCTTCGGGACGTCTCGGTCGGCGCGCACGTCGACCCGCGCCTGTTCGCCTTCTACGCGATCGTCGTCACGATCCAGGCCATCCACGTCTTCGAGCACATCGTCCAGCTCATCCAGGTATTCGTGCTCGGCATACCCGATAAGGACGCCCTCGGCCTTCTCGGTTACGTGTTCAGGATCCAGGGCACGGAGGAGTGGCTCCACCTCGCCTTCAATACCGCCTACGCGATCAGCCTGATCGTCATTGCCTGGGGCTTCTTCCTGTCACCCGCGGTGAGGGCGATCGTTCCTGCGTGGGCCCTTGCGGCGTTCTTTGTGTTCGGTGTCGTGCTCGAGTTGTGGCACGTCAACGAGCACATCGTGATCATCTCAAACGTCATCGCAAACAACGGCTGTCCGTGCCCGGGCATCCTCGACGAGCGCCTCAATGTCAGCGATACGGTGCTGCATTTCTTCTACAACGCGACCGCCTACGCCGGGACGGTCCCTCCCTTCGTGTTCCTTGTTCGGCACCGGCTGGCCCACGACGAGGCTGGATCTCGGTAGAGATTGAAGGGTCAAATCCTTCGACCCGGGCCGTGCAACGACATTTCGATCACCGCGTGCGATTAGAGCGATGAAGGCTCATCATCACCGCCAGGAATCGAGAGCACGTGTGATAGTCGTGCTCAAACCGCGGGGAGTAGCGTAGCCTGGCAACGCGCGTGCTTTGGGACTTTCGGGGCCGTTAGCGATGTAGGGTCGCCAACCCTGAGCGTGAATGCCGTGAGCGAGAAGCCATCGATTATTGTGCGATTCGCGATCGGGATGACCCTCCGGGGGCCCGACTTTCCGAACCACGCAAGCATGGCCTGCTAACGGGGTCATGTCTCACCGGCGGCCACGAGCATTGACAGGGGGTCAGGAGTGATCAGGACGCGAAGGCGGAGCATCGCCGGCCAGCTCTCGCAGGCCCTTGGCGTATCTTTGGGCCTGCTGTGGTCGTTGGCGTCATGTGCCGGAGGCGCAACCACAAACGAGGGCGCCAACGGGACGTCGTTCCAGCTACCATCGGCCTCTTCGTCGCCAACCGCAGTTGCGTCACTTCCGGCTAAAGCCACCCCAACAGCGTCGCCGCGCCTTGAATTCAGCTCGACTACTGAACCCGCGCAGACGGCTCCGGCGGACGCCGTCGCCGTGGAGATGGCAGGCCCGCCGCCGCACTACCTCCCAAAGGACCTGGTCGCTCAATCCGGCGAGATCGTGTTCTTCGTGAAGAACAGTGCTATGAGGAACCACACCATTGCGATTGGTCGCGGTCCATTGAAGTTCGCGATCGACCGCGTAACGAATCTGCCCGTCGCTCTCAGTGGCGTCGTGTTGACCGGTCACAAGGCAACCTTCAGGGTCGACCAGTTTCCGCCAGGTGACTACGTGTTTTGGTGCGCGATCGAGGATCACGCCGCAGAGGGAATGACCGGGACACTGACCGTCAGTCCGTGACCGCCATCGGGCCCGGACCGTGCGAGTTCGCCTTCGCCTCGAGCCGGTCGACGTGGTCGGCCATGGTCACGATGTCGGTCACGAGCGCGACCGGGCCCGTCGCGGGCCACGTGGCCGAGGCGGTCGGCCACCTGTTGATACTCCACGACGACGGTCACCTCGCGAACGCCGACCTACCCGTCGCCGGAGCCGCTGCGCACCTCCGAACGGCGGGGTAACCCACATCCGCAGCGTCCCAGGACGAGCGTCGGGCAGGAGCGAGACGGGCGTGGTCAATCAGAATGGCTTGAGGACCATGAGCGTAACCACGACGACGATGGCGATCGCCTCGTACCAACGCACGTAGTTCAGGGCCGGATTGGCGAATGCGGCCCGCAGTTCCGCCGTCATGACGCCCTTTGCGCGAGCGTCAGCCATCGCGGCATCGAACGTCCGGCTGGTCGGGATGTAGACGAGCGGGGCGAGGACAAACGGGAACACGAGGACCATGATCAGGGAGAGCAGCATCCATCCGGTGGTCAGGCCCAGGAATGGATACCCCTTCGATGGCGACCGACTCGCACGCGGAACACGCTGTCCGGAGCCGATCCTGGCCGCGATGCGGCAGATCTCCGGCTCGGGCGTCATTCTCCAGGTCCGACCTGACTACCTTGGTGGCTTCCTCCGCCTGACTGGTACGGACCTGGTGCAGGGGTGAGGGTCTTCGTGGCCCGCACTGATGCCGCAGCGGTAGCGATGGCGAAGCTGATACCCTCGCCGTAGCGAAACCCCACCCAACGCAGGGAAGGAGGCCCCAATGCCGAAAGATCTGACGGTTGTCCTGGTGAACCGACCTGGGACCCTGGCAGATGCCGCACAGGCGCTCGGCCGGGCGGGGATCAACATCGATGGGGTATGCGGCTTCCCCTCCGGGAGTGAGGGCATCATGCACCTCCTGGTTGAAGACGCCTCTGGTGCGCGTGAGGCACTTACCGCAGCCGGGCTCGAGGTGCGCGATGAGCGCGATGTCGTCGTAACCTCGGTCGAGGACCGACCTGGTACCGGCGGCGAGCTGCTCAGGCGCGTGGCCGATGCAGGCGCGAACGTCGACCTCCTGTACCTGACGATGGACGGTCGGTTGGTGCTCAGCGGCGGTGACGTCTCGGCTATCCAGCGCGCTCTCGGCTGAGCGAGTGCGGTCCAGCGTCGAAAGGAGTTGGAGCGCGTGCCGCCCTCTGGCCGTCGATGCCTCGATCATCTGGTTTGGAGCGGTGAAGGCCACTCGAACAAGGTCGAATCAGGAGGCATGTGGGTTTCCTGAGCGTGAAACTCGGGGAGTAGCGTAGCCTGGTAACGCGCGTGCTTTGGGACTCTCAGGTCCGTTAGCGGTGTAGGGTCCGCCGTCCTGACCGCGAACGCATCGAGCGAAACGGCTCCGACTATTGTGCGATTGGCACGCTCACTCGCCTGCCAGGGTTTGCTGTCCGCCAGCTGCTGCCTCGGACACTTGCTCTGGTGGCAATTTGACTGACGGTCCAGTCGCCCAATCTGCCAGCGCACCAAAGGCTCAAGGTCTCTAACAGGATTGGAGCGGAGACGCATGGCGCCCACATGGACAGCCCCCGTCGAGGTGGCGCTGACCACGGACCTCTACGGTGGACTCAGCGAGCGCGAGCGGGCCATGCTCCCGCTGCTCCTCGATGCCTGCGCCGAGATGGACAAGATCTTCTGGCAGGAAGCCTACGGCGATCGGGACGCCCTGCTGAGCACGATCGACGACCCCGATGCGCGGCGCTTCGCCGAGTTCAACTACGGACCGTGGGACCGCCGCGCCGGAAACGCACCGCTCCTGTCCGACATAGGGCCGAAGCCAGCAGGCGCCAGGTTTTACCCGGCCGACATGACGAGCGCCGAGTTCGAGACCGCTAGCGCCGAGTCCCCCGAGCGCGCAGTCGCCCTCCGCAGCCAACACACGCTCGTCCGCCGCGACACCGTCGGCAGGCTCGTCGCGGTCCCCTACCACGAGGCATTCGCCGACTCGGTCGGGCGAGCCGCCGCCAAGCTCCGCGCGGCCGGTGTCCTCGCCGACGATCCGGGTCTGCGCACCTATCTCGAGCTCTGCGCCGAGGCCCTTCTGACCGACGACTACCGCCCAAGTGATGTGGCATGGCTCGACATGAAGTCCAATGGGATCGATGTCATCATCGGTCCGATCGAGGACTATGAGGATGCGCTCTACGGGCGCAAGACGGCCCACACGGGCGTCGTCCTGCTCAAGGACCGCGAATGGAGTGCCCGGCTCAGCAACCTGACGGGAGCACTGCCCGAACTCCAGCGCGGGCTGCCCGTGCCGGACGCGTACAAGAAGGAGACTCCAGGCAGCGATGGGCAGCTTGGCGTCTACGACGCCGTGGCGTTCGCGGGTCACGCAAATGCAAGTCCCCCCGACGCCATCAACCTGCCGAACGATGAGGACCTGCAATTGACGAAAGGGACTCGGCGACTCCAGCTGAAGAATGCGATGCGCGGGATCTTCGACCAAACCATCGTCCCAGTTGCCGACAGCCTGATCGCCGCCAACCAGCGAGCCGACGTTCGGTTCGAGGCGTATTTCGAGTACGTCATGTGCCACGAGATCGCCCACGGGCTAGGGATCAAGCACACGATCGACGGGACGCGGTCGGTGCGCGAGGCCCTGCGAGAACAACAGAGCGTGATTGAGGAGGGCAAGGCGGACATCGTCGGTCTTCACATGCTGGCGCGGCTCAAGGCCGCGGGCGAGTTGCCCGACGCGTCGCTTGCGAGCGTCTATCGCACGTTCGTGGCTGAGATGCTCCGGCAGATTCGGAAAGGGTCGGCCTCGGAGTATGCACGCGCCGGGCTGGCCAACCTCGCCTTCTTCCTGGAGGCGGGCGCGGTCAGCCGAGACCCTGCCACCGGAACCTACCGAGTGGACGTTACGACGATGCGCGGGGCGATCGACTCCCTGGCAGAGAAATACCTCCGCCTGCAAGGCGATGGCGACTACGACGGTGCACTCGCCTTCATTCCAAAGGAGATCGGGCTCAGGCCGACACTGAAGGTCGATCTTGATCGCCTCGCTGAGGCGAACATTCCCATGGGCGTCAAGTTCGTGCCAGCGACCGGCCTCTCGATCGTCGAGACTCGCTCATGACGATCCGAGGATGCGATTAGAGCGGTGTAGGTCAGTCGCCTCCGGCCGAATGTCGAGTCTTGTGCGGTACTCACGCTCGATCAGGCGGGGAGTAGCGTAGCCTGGTGACGCGCGTGCTTTGGGAGCCTTGAGGCCATAAGCGCTTTAGGCGGCACTTCCCCCAGCATGGGATCGGCGAGCGAAGGGCCGTCGATTATTCTGCGGTTCATGAGCGCCCGTCGATCGCGTCGCCACCCTGTGGCTGGCCACGTTCTGCGCCCCACGTCGGAAGCAGCTGCACAGGCCAGTCCCCTTTACCCACCGGACGCCCCCTTGTTTGCCGCTAGCCGATGCGGATCTGGATATTGCCTGCCTGGAGGATGCCCACGCCCGAGTCGTAGCCGCTACTCAGCAGGATCCGGTACGTGTCCTTGCCGACTCCCGGCTCGGCCACGTCCCGCACGTCGATCCTGAACACGTATGACCCGGACCCGTTGATCGTCGCCTGGCCGTAGATCGTGGCCTGCTTCTTGTCTGCGCTGCAGGTGACCGCCAGGATCTTCGTCGACTTGATGTTGAGGTTCACGGCGGGACCGTGGTCCTGGTACTCCTGGTTGCCCTTGGGCGGCCCGCTCTTCGGGACCTGGGCGTTGCCACCGAACGTGGCCTTGTCGCCGTTGCTGGCCGTGATGCGGCCGCCGTTCGTGATCGAGACCTGGCAGAGCGGCGTGCTTGTGGGCAGGATCCACGTCTTCGTCGCCGCGCCGGCCGGTTCGCCGGTGTCCTGGGCATTGTCGCCGTCAGTGTCGGCGTACGCCGAGATGGCGTCCGCGCCCGGCAGCTCCGGACCGGTGTAGCAGAAGGTCGCCTGGCCAGCGGCGTCAGTGGTCTTGGTACCACTGACGGTCCGCGAGCCCGTGACCGAGA
>JANNQZ010000173.1:0-10015 GCA_031401015.1 Chloroflexota bacterium
GCGCATCGAGACCACGCTCGACTCCGACGGTGCCGTTCCCGACGCCGAGCGAGGCCGAGGCTCGGACACGATCGGCGAGGGCATCAGGCGCGAGCGGCTGCGTCGGGGTCTGACCCTCGCGCAACTGGCGACCCAGGTCAATCTCACCGTCAGTGCGTTGAGCCAGATCGAGCGCGGCGCATCGGACCCGTCGATCAGCTCGCTGCGCCGGATCAGTGCCGCGTTTGACGTCCCGATGTTCCAGTTCCTCATCGGCAACCTCCAGCGCGAGATCGTTGTTCGCAAGGACCGCCGGACGAGGCTGTCGTTTGTCGACCGGCTGCTCGAGTACGAACTCGTGTCCGCGGACACGTCCGGCGAATTTGAGGTGCTCTCGCTCTCGCTGGTGCCAGGCGGCACCACGGGCGCGGTGGGCAGCAGCCACCCAAGCGAGGAGTGCGCGGTCGTGATCCGCGGGGAAGTCGTCGCCGAGGTCGAGGGACAGACCTACGAGCTTGGCACCGGCGACAGTATCAAGATCCATCGGGAGTTGCTGCATCGGTTCATGAATCGATCCGAGGCGGACGCAGAGGTCATGATCATCATCAGCCCACCAACGTTCTGAGAGGACGGAGCGTGGCGCCGGGCGAGCGCGGCCTCGATCGGGCCTGGGTGCGCAAGGCGCTCAGCGGACCCATGACGAGCATCCACCCGCTGTTCACCGAGGATGGCTCGCTGGATCCGGCGGGAGTCGCGCGACACATTGATCATGCGCTGGCCGCCGGGAGCGGGACGATGCTGCTCACCTACGGCGACAGCCTGCACTCCATCCTGTCAGATCGAGAGGTGGGCGATCTCCTGCGGATGGTCATCCGGGCCACGGCCGGGCGGGCGATGGTGGTCGCCGCCGACCGCCAGTGGCCCACGCGAATCGAGCTGGAGTTCGCGCGCGAGGCCCGCGATGCCGGCGCCGACGTGCTGATGGTTCTGCCGCCCAACTGGGGGCGTTCGGCGACCGTCGACTCGCTGGTGGACCACTACCGGGCGGTCGCCGCCGAGATCCCGGCGATGGTCGTGACCGCGGCGTTCTCCGGGATCGAGTCGGTGGGCCTCGACGTGCTGCGGATCCTGGTGGAATCGGAACCGCGGATGGTGGCCCTCAAGGACGACATCTGCGGCGACTTCGCCAAGCGCGTCGCGACACTGTGTCATCCGGTCTGGGCGATCATCTCCGGCGGCCAGAAGCAGAACCACCTGGACATGCTCCCGTACGGCTGCGACGGCTACATGTCCACGTTCATCCATTTCAATCCGAAGGTTGCCCATCGCTACTGGGAACTCGTCATGGCCGGCGAGTTGGCGATGGCAGCGGCGCTGATCAATCGCTATGACCGGCCGTACTTCGACCGGATCCTGGCGATGCCGGGTGGGTTCGATGGCGGGTTCCACGCCACGCTTGAGGTTGCCGGGCTGGCCGGCCGATGGCGTCGGGCGCCGTACTACAGCCTCACGGATGCCGAATACGAGGCGTTCGCAGCGTTTCTTCACGATTCGGGGATGCTGGAGCCGCCCACGATCTGAGGGTCGCGGCGGTGGCCGGGCGGCCGGGGGGCGCCGATTGCTCGGGGCCGCCGATTACTCGCCTTCGCCATGCGACCCACTTTCCTGACAGAAGTGCACAGGGTGCACCTTGGCGTCGTTGCAGCGCCCGGTCGAGGGATCGCGGCGCCCAGGTTACGTCTCCGGCGCGCTGGTCTGAGCGTGGGCTGAACGTCGTTTAGCGAAATCCGAGTGAGAGCGATCCGTCGTGGACGGCAAATCCAACGCCACGAGAGCGTCGATCCTGCGCCAAGGTGCAGGGCTTGCACTTTTGGCAGGAAACCCGCTGGCTCGCAGGCTGGGCAGAACCCGGGAGTCCGGGAAACCCGGGAGCCTGACATCCCTTGAAAGCGTGGCTGTAGTATGTGGCCATGAACGAAGCCACACTGCAAGTTGCCGGCGGCGTGCCGGGGGTTGCCGGCGGCACGGCCGCGGTAGACGTTCGTGGCGCCGACTGGACGACGATCGACACGCCGGCGCTCCTGGTGGACCTCGATCGCCTCGAAGCGAACATCGCGTGGATGGCGGGCCACGCCAGAAGCGGTGGCGTCGCCCTCCGACCTCACTTCAAGACCCACAAGTCGGCCGAGATCGTTCGCCGTCAGCTTGCCGCCGGCGCGGTCGGGATCACCGTCGCCAAGCTCGATGAGGCCGAGGCCGTGGTCGATGCCGGCATCGATACCTCGATCCTGCTCGCGTTCCAGGTGGTGGCCGCGCCGAAGCTGGATCGCGCCATCCGGCTGGCCGCGCGCACCCGATTGATCCTGGCGATCGACAGCGAGGAGGGCGCCCGCGCGCTCAACGCGGCCGCGGCAGCCGCCGGGACCCGGCTCGAGGTCTGGATCGAGATCGACAGCGGTCTCCGGCGATGCGGCGTCCTGCCAGCAGAGGCGCCAGGCCTGGCTCGCGCGGTGGCGGGCCTCGGGGCCCTGCGGCTCACCGGCATGTTCACCCATGCCGGCCAGTCATACGCAGCCCGCACCGTTGGCGAGGTCGAGGCGATCGCCGCGACCGAGACACGCTCCGTGGCGGACGCGGCCACAGCGACACGAGCCATCGGAATCCCGATTGACACCGTGAGCGCCGGCGCGACCCCGACGGCCAGGTACCTCGACGGCGCTTCGGGACTGACCGAGATCCGGCCCGGGACCTATGTCTTCTACGACAACCTCCAGGTTGCGCTGGGTACCACCACCAATGATCAGTGCGCGCTTTCGATCGCGGTGACCGTGGTCAGCCGCCCGACCCCGGATCGCGCGGTGGTCGATGGTGGCTCGAAGACGTTTGGGCTGGATCGCGGTGCCCACTCGCACAGCCCGTTGACCCAGTACGGGCGCCTGCTCGATAGTGAGGGCGGCCTGGTCCGCCTGTCCGAAGAGCACGGCATCCTGGAGATTCCGCCCGACTCTCCCATCAGGATTGGCGATCGGATCCGGATCGTGCCAAACCATGTCTGTTCGGTGTCGAACCTGGCGCGGCGGTTCTACGGGTTGCGCGGCCGGGTTGTGGAGCAGGTCATGACGATCGATGCGGCGGGCGGAGTCCACTGACGGGGCTGCTCGTTCGACGCAGCACGCGCCCAAGGCCCACGTCAACCGCCTGTCCCCCGTCAACCGCGAACCGGCCGCCAAGCAGGACCGCCTCGATCCCGCGAGGCAGGAGCGTCGGCGCCTCGTAGGTCGACAGGTCCGCGACGGTCTCCGGGTCGAAGACCACCACGTCTGCGACGGCACCGAGCCGAATCTGGCCGCGATCCTCGAGGCCGAGGATCCGGGCCGGCAGCCCGGTCATCCGGTGGATCGCCGTCGGGAGGTCGAGACGCTCGCGCTCGCGCACGTATCGCCCCAGCACGCGGACAAACGTGCCGTAGGCGCGCGGGTGGACCCGGGCGACCCGCGACGTGACGCCCAGTTGATCCGACCCGATCGCCGTTGATGGGTCATCGAGGATCCGATCGACATCCGCGTTGTCCATCAGGAACACGATCATCGTGGTCGCGCCATGATCGGCGACGACCGTGTCGCACACGAAGGTGACGGGGTCCACGCCAGTGAGGGCGGCGCCCTGTGTCAGGTTGAGGCCCTCCAGGTGGCGAAGGGCGGGGTTCGCCACCGCGGCGATTGTGATGAAGTCCGGACCACCGGTCGAGACCGTGTAGTTTGGCCAGCCGGGCAGACCGTCACGGATCTCGGCGGCGATCCTCGCCCGAACCTCCATCGAGTCCAGGCGCGCCACGAGAGCATCCGTCCCGCCATCATGCGTCCACGGCGGTAGCAATTGGTGCAGCAGCGTGCTGCCGGCCGTGTAGGGATAGGCATCCTGGGTCACCGTTTGGCCGGCCGTGCGGGCGCCACCAAGGATCCCGAGCGCCTCCGTGGCGCGCCCGTGATTCGCCCGGCCGGCAGCCTTGAGATGCGAGACGTGCACCCTGACGCCCAAGCGCCGGCCGATCTCGAGGGCCTCCTGGAGCGCCTCGGCGAGGCCGTCGTTCTCGTTGCGGATGTGACTGGCGTACAGCCCGTCCACCGACTGGAGCGCCGCGCCCACCGCCACGATCTCGTCCGTTGAACCGTGCGAACCTGGTGGGTAGACGAGCCCGGTACTCATGCCCCAGGCGCCCGCGGCCAGCGCATCGGCGGCCGAAGCGCGCATCGCCGCCAGTTCGGCGACGGTCGCGGCACGGTCCTGGGCACCCACGAACGCCATCCGCAGCATGCCGTGGCCAATCAGGGGCACACAGTTCACCGCCGGCCGCGCGGCATCGAGCCGGTCGAGATACTCCCCGAACGAGTGCCAGCCCCAGTCGAGATCGGGGCCAAGGCCGTGGCAAGCCGCACGCTGATCGTCCGCGCGGCGCTGGTCCGGGGCGAGGGGAGCCGGCGAGTAGCCGCAGTTCCCGATCACCTCGGTTGTTACGCCCTGGCTCAGGGAGTTGAGCGCCCCCGGATAGGACGGCAGCGTGAAGTCGGCGTGCGAATGCATGTCGATGAAGCCGGGCGCCACCACCAGCCCGTCCGCCTCCAGCACGCGTCGGGCCGGTGCGGCCGATGCTTCTGGCCCGACCGCCACGATCACGGAGCCGGCGATGGCAACATCGGCGCGTCTCGCCGGTCCCCCGGATCCATCCACGACCGTGCCGCCGCGAAGAAGCAGGTCCGTCGTGGGAGTCATGGCATAACGATAGCGAACAGAACGCCGTCGAATGGGTCTCCCGGACATGACGATGCGCGAAATCGTGGCGACGCGGCGGTTATCCACAGATGTTGCACGAAATCATTGATCTTGCAATCTCAATGCAATACGATCCACCGGCCGCGAGCGGCATCTGGTGCAGTTGGCACAGTGGAGGTAATCGACGATGGCCGAGTACACGAACGCCCCGATCCCGGAACCTGCACGCGATCCTGTCGTAACGCGGCTGATCGACAGCGTCACCGCGGCCCAGGTCAGCCGTAGATCCGTCCTGAAGGCCGCGGTATTCGCAGGCACCAGCGCTGCGCTCGTAGCGTGCAGCACTACCACGGAGTCCGCCTCGCCTGCAGCGACCGCGGCACCCGCGACCGCGGCCCCGGCGACTGCGGCTCCCGCGACGGCGGCACCGGCCACGGCGGCACCCCCTCCGAGTGGTGGAACGATCCGGATGGGCGCCTTCGAGGGCGGCCTGACCGACGGGTTCCTGCCGTGGAAGTCGTTCGGCCAGGAGTTCGCCTGGAACTGGTGCGCCCAGCCGCTGGTCTCGATCGCGGCGGACGGGTCGATCCTGTACGACCTGGCGACCGGGTTCGAGGTCAGCTCGGACGGCAAGACCTACACGTTTAGCCTCGTCGAGGGCGCCACCTGGCACGACGGGACACCGGTGACCGCAGCCGACGTGGCGTTCACCTACAACACGGGGCTCAAGACCAAGGCGGGATCGAACATCGGTGGGCGGCTGGCCCCGATCAAGGGCTCGGCCGCGGTGGTCGCCGACGAGTCGCTCGACTGCGAGGGCATCCGGGTCATCGACGACCTGACGATCGCCTTCGACCTCGAGGAGCCAAACGCACAGGTCATCCCGAACGTCTTCGCGATCATCCGGATCGCGCCGGCCGCTCCGTTCGCGGGCAAGACCCTCGAGGAATACACCAGCCTGCCGATCTCGCAGGAGCTCTTCATCGGCTCCGGTCCGTACAAGATGACCGAGTTCAAGGCCAAGGAGTTCGTCAACTTCGAGCCCCACGCTGGATACAAGAACGGGACCGGCTACAGCGGGCCACCGGCGGCCGAGAAGGTCTCGATCCGGATCTACGCCGATGACGCCGCGCAGATCCTGTCAACCCAGTCGGGCGAGGTCGACTTCAACTACGTTCGCCGACCCAGCGGCGACAAGCTCAAGACCCTCCAGGAAATCAGCGGGATGACGGCCCAGCAATCGCTGGTCGGCTTCAACATCTTCTTCTCCGTCAACCTGCACAGCCCGTCAGCTCCGCTCCTCAAGGACAAGAACGTACGGAAGGCGCTCGTCTGGGCGCTGGATCGGGAGCTGCTCGTCGGCGAGGTCCTGGGCGGCGTATTCAAGGTCCCGGACGTGGTCAACCACTGGATCCAGAAGTGGGCGGTCGCCGACGGCCTGGAGACCTACCACCCCCAGAACGTCGACCGGGCCAAGGAGCTGCTGGCCGCCGCCGGCTGGGATTCCAGCATCGTGCTGGATGTCCGCCACTACCCGCCGACCCTGGACCCTGACATCCCGGTCATCCAGGCGATGTGGGAGGACGTGGGCGTCAAGATCAAGCTCACCCCGTTGCCGGACGACACGTTCGTCGCGGATTTCTACGAGGACAAGGACAAGAGCACACCGGAGGACGACGGTCCGAATTACGACATCGCCTTCGTCTACGGCTTCGGGACGCTCGACGGGTCGCCGTGGGGATCCGATGAGACACTCGGGTCCACCCGGGTCTACCCGAACGGGTTCAACTCGATGCGGTTCAAGAGCGAGGAATGGGACACCGAATTCGCGGCGGCCCTGAAGGAGACGACCCCGGAGGCCCAGGCGACCCACTTCAAGCGCTGCAGCGAGATCTTCAACGACGAGATCCCGTACATGCCGATCTACCAGCGGGTCGACTACGCGGTCGTGAGCAACACGCTCAAGGGCCCCGAAAAGGCACCCATCACCCATCCCGCGGCCGGCGGGATCCACTACTGGGAGTGGTTCATCGGAGCCTGATCCCGTCGTTCATCCGCTCGAGCCATGACGGCCGCGACCTCGGGTCGCGGCCGTTACGCTGAAGGCTGACATGCTGCGCTTCATCGCCCGCCGGCTGCTCATCGCCGTCCCGATCCTGCTGGGCGTGACTGTCTTGACGTTCACGTTTGCGAACATCGCCCCGGGCGACCCGATCAGCGCCCTGGTCCGACCGGGCAGCGACGTCAAGCCCCGCGACATCGAGAAGCTCAAGGAGGCACTGGGCCTCAACAAGCCGCTGCCGGAGCGCTATGTGAACTGGCTGGGCCAGGTGGTCCAGGGGAATCTCGGCGCCGAGCTGGTCGGCGGCGGGTCGATTGCCAAGGCGCTCGCGAAGCGCGTTCCGAACACGATCAAGCTGATGGGAACCGCGCTGACGATCAGCGTCGTGCTGGGCGTGTTGCTGGGGATTCTATCGGCCTTCAGGCAACATTCGAAGCTCGATAACGCCATGACCGTGGTGGTCATCTCGGGGATCTCGCTGCCGCCGTACCTGCTCGCGATTTTGGCGATCTACTTCCTGGCCGTCGTGCCATTCCAGCTCTTCGGGATCAAGCTCCTGCCGGCTGGCGGACAGGTGGACCCGGTGAGCACCCTGCCACCGATCATCGACGAGCTCTGGCATCTGATCCTGCCCGCGCTGGTCCTGGCCTTCGCCGGGACCGCCACGTTCCTGCGCTACACCCGCGCCAGCGTCCTGGAGGTCATGCATCGTGACTTCGTCACCACCGCGCGCTCCAAGGGGCTCCGCGAACAGACCGTCCGCCTGCGGCACATCCTGCGCAACGCGCTCCTGCCGGTCGTGACCGTCCTGGGGCTCTCCATGCCATCGCTCATCGTCGGGGCGATCTTCGTTGAAACCCTGTTCTCCTGGCCCGGGATCGGACAGTACGCGATCGAGTCGACGCGCGAGCACGACTACGCCGCGATCATGGGCGTCGGGCTGCTCACCTCGACGGCGATCGTGGTCGCCAACCTGGTCACCGACGTGGCGTACGCCTTCGTCGATCCGCGGATCCGCATCAGATGACGGCAATCGCGCGCCCGGACGAGGGGCCGATCGGCCCGGAAGTCCCGATCTGGCAGCCGACCACGGACCTCTCGCTTCGTCCGCCCCTGTCGCCGCGCCAGTTGGCCTGGCGACGGTTCCGACGAAACCGGCTGGCGATGACCTCCCTGGTCCTCGTGGTGGCCCTTGCCGTGATCGCCATCCTGGCCTCGGTGATCGCGCCGTACAGCCCAACCGAGGTCGACCTGAAAGCCTTTGGCAAACCGCCCAGCCTGAGCCACATCCTGGGTTCTGACCGATCCGGGCGCGACGTGCTGTCACGCCTGATGCACGGCGCGCGGGTCTCGCTGTCGGTCGGCGTCGTCGCGGTCGGCATCTACCTCGCGATCGGGATCACCCTGGGTTCGCTCGCCGGCTACCGACGGGGTTGGACCGACGCGATCATCGGTCGCGTGACGGACACGGTCATGGCGATCCCGGCCCTGCTCATCATCCTGGCCGTCATTCCCTTGATCGGCCGCAGCCCGTTGAACATCATGATCGTGATCGGGTTGCTCAACTGGCCGGCGGTGACCCGTTTGGTCCGCGGCGAGTTCCTCTCCCTGCGCGAACGGGAGTTCACCCTGGCGGCCCGGGGGATCGGCGCTCGCGACCGGCGGATCATCCTGCGCCACATCCTGCCCAACGTGACGGGCCCGCTGGTGGTGCTCGCCAGCTTTGGCATGGCGGAAGCGATGATCATCGAGGCTGGGCTGTCTGTCCTGGGTCTGGGCATCCAGCCGCCGGATGCGAGCTGGGGCGGCGACCTCCAGGCGGCCACGGACGTCGGCGTCCTGACCCAGAAGCCGTGGCTGTGGATGGCGCCCGGTGCCGCCATCGCGATCGCCGTCCTGTCGATCAACTTCATCGGCGACGGGCTGCGCGATGCGCTCGATCCGCGGGCCACTGGGGTTCGGCGCTGATGCCCCGATGACCCTCGAATGACCCTCCTCTCTGTGCGCGACCTGGTCGTGCGCTTCCAGACGCATGAGGCGACGATCCATGCCGTCAACGGCGTCAGCTTCGAGATGGCGGCCGGCGAAACGCTCGGCCTGGTTTGCGAATCCGGCTGCGGCAAGAGCGTGACCAGCCTGGCCATCACCCAGCTGCTGCCGGCGCCGGCAGGCCGGATCGAGGGAGGTGAGATCCTCCTGAACGGTCGGTCCCTGCTCGGGCTCCCGGAAGCCGAGATGCGGAGCATCCGGGGCACCGAAATCGCCATGGTCTTCCAGGACCCGCTGACCAGCCTCAATCCCGTGATGACCATCGGCAACCAGCTGACCGAGGGGATCCTGGCCCACCAGGACGTAACGCCCGCCCAGGCCCGGGAGCGTGCGGTGGAACTGCTGGGGATGGTCGGGATCGCCGATGGCCAGAAGCGGCTGGGCACCTACCCGCACCAGCTCAGCGGCGGCATGCGCCAGCGCGTCATGATCGCGATCGCCCTCTCGCTCAAGCCCAAGCTCCTGATCGCGGACGAGCCGACGACGGCCCTCGATGTGACGATCCAGGCCCAGATGATCGATCTGATCAAGGAACTGACGGCACAAGCGGGCACGGCGGCCCTGCTCATCACCCACGACCTTGGCGTCGTGGCCGACATGACCCAGCGGACCGCCGTCATGTACGCGGGCTACATCGTCGAGACGGCGGCCACCCCCGAGCTGTACGCCCGACCTCGCCACCCGTACACGATCGGGTTGCTCAACTCGATCGCCCGGATCGACCGGGAGCCGGCGGCACTCCGCCCAATCGAGGGATCGCCACCCGATGGAACACATGCGCCCGAAGGCTGTCCGTTCGCCCCGCGCTGCGCCTGGCGGCTGCCGACGTGCTGGCGCGAAAACCCGCTGCTGGCGGCTGACGACCCGGTGGCGCCGGTGATCACGACCGGGCCAGCGGCGAGTCACCTCGTGGCCTGCCACAACCCGGCGACGCCTGATGAGGTGAGCGCCGGCCGGCCGTTGCGCCAGGGCTTCGTGGCGGCTCCGAACCCGGCGCTGGCCGCATTGAATCCCGCGCTGGCCGTTGCGAGCGCCGGTTGACGGCGACGGACGCGCCGGCGACGGACGCGGTCGCGACTGCCGCTGTGGCGCAGGGCGCTGGCGTGCCCCTGCTCGAGGTCAAGGACCTCGAGGTTCACTTCAGCGTCGGCGGCC
>JANNQZ010000174.1:0-9531 GCA_031401015.1 Chloroflexota bacterium
CTCGTTCTCGGCATCGTCGACCGAGCTGACCTTCAGCGTTGGATCCGCAATCGCTGACTACCCCTGGTTGCGTCGGTTCGTTGACAGTCGGGAGGGGCGCGGCTACCGTTCGGGCACACCGCAGTCCGGCCGGAGGAGCTAATCCCGGAGCGCGCGGTGACCCCGCGATCGATGCCCGTCTCTGGGCTCTTCGCAACAGGTACACGCCGGAGGAATGACGCGATGGACTATTCCCGATTGGACCGTGTTCGCCGTTCAACCACACCGCTCCAGCTCGACGTGGTCGAGGCGTTCGCCCGTGGCCGGCTGAGCCGCCGCGAATTCATCCAGCGCGGCACGGTCCTGGGCCTGTCGATGGGCTCGATCGGCGCGGTCATCGCCGCCTGTAGCAGCCCGGCTGCGAGCCCCAGTGGCGCCGCGCCCACCTCCGCGCCCGCGACTTCCGGCCCTACGTCAGCTCCGACGGCCGCCCCCACCGCAGCGCCCGTGCCTGGTGGCAACATCCGGGTTGCGCTGCAGCGCCCCGTGTCCATCGATCCGGTCGGGATGCAGGATCTTGGTGGCTACGGCATCACGGCCCAGTCATTCGAATTCCTGTGCACCCTGAACGCGGCCGGCTCCGACATCGCTCCGGGCCTCGCCGAGAAGTGGACGCCAAACGGGGACGGCACCGTCTGGACCTTCAACCTTCGCCAGGGTGTCACCTGGCACGACGGGTCACCGTTCTCGTCGGCCGATGTGGTCGCGACGATGGAGCGCCTTGTGGCGGCCGGGAACTCCGGCCTCAAGGGCGTCCTCGATGTGGGCGGTGCCGTCGCCACCGACGCGAACACCGTGACGTTCAATCTCGTTGGAGGCAACGGCAACTTCCCGTACCTGGTGTCGGTCTTCAACGCCCAGACAGTCATCACACCGGCGTCATATGCGGCCGGCACGACGCTGGACGCCATCCCCGCCGGGACGGGCGCCTGGAAGCTCGACAGCTACAACCAGCAGACCGGGGCGACCTTTTCACGCAACGACGCGTGGTGGGGCGGCCGCACCCCGCTGGACAGCACCGAGTTCATCTTCTTCGATGAGACCGGTCCGATGGTCACCGCCTACCAGGGCGACCAGGTCGACGCCATCGTCCAGTTCGACGTGCTGTCGGGTGCCGGCCTCTTTGACGACCCGAACTTCAGCATCATCGCGACCCAGGCGGCGCTCCATCGCCAGATCTGGATGCGCACGGACACAGGGCAGTTCGCCGACAAGCGGGTCCGCCAGGCCCTCGCCTACACCTTTGACCGGCCGGCGCTCGTCCAGCAGCTGTTCAAGGGTCGGGCCGATGTGGCCAACGACCACGTCATCGCCTCGATCTACCCGTACTTCGATCCGTCCGTGCCGCAGCGTGTCCAGGATATCGACAAGGCCAAGGCGCTCCTGGCCGAGGCCGGCGTCAGCAACCTGACGGCCGTCCTGCACGTGGGCGAGCTCCTGGAGATCCCGGACCTCGCCGTCCTCCTCAAGAGCCAGGCCGCACAGGCCGGGATCAACCTCGAGGTGGCCGTCGAGAGCCTCAACACGTTCTACGGCGCGCAGTGGTGCCCGGGTGAGCCGGCGGAACCGCCGTGCTCCGGCGCCGCCGAACTCGGCATCGTGGACTACGGCCATCGCGCCACGCCGGACGTCTACCTCAACGCCGCGCTCAAGACCAACGGCGTGTGGAATTCCTCGCAGTACTCGTCAGCAGCCTTCGATGCGGCGTTCACCGAGTTCCAGACCGCGGTCGGTGTCGACGCCCAGAAGACCGCCTGCGGCAAGATCGAAACGATCCTCAACGAGGACGTTCCGATCGGCGTGCCGTATTTCTACAACTACCTCGCCGGCAACTCCAACAGGTTCAACGGGGTCTACTCGAGCGCGCTCGGGCAGATGTTCTTCTCCGCGGCGTCCCAAGTCTGACGACACTTTGACGCCGCGTCGCATGAGGACGGTGGGCCGACCCATCGTCCTCACGACCGGATTCAGCTGAACCACGGCGCGAGGTAGCCGATGGCTCGTTTCATCGCGCGCAGGGTGCTCCTCTCGCTGATCACGCTGTGGCTCCTCGCCACGATCGTATTCATCATCGCCAACGTCCTGCCAAACGACGTCGGGCGGACGATCCTCGGGCCGTTCGCGCCCCAGGAAACCGTCGACGCCCTGAACGAGCGGCTCGGCACCAACCGGCCGATCCTGACGCGCTACATCGACTCGATCACGGGGATCGTCACGCTCAACTTCGGCGACTCATTCGTGACCGGAAAGCCGGTCCTGCCTCAGCTGTTCGACTCGATCGGCCGATCGGCCAAGCTGGCCGGGCTTGCCCTCCTGATCACCATTCCCCTGAGCATCGCGGCCGGGCTGTACGCCGCACGACGACGCGACCGACCGATTGATCGCGCCATCGTCCTGCTCGGCGTGACGTCGGCGTCGATCCCGGAATTCGTGACGGGCACCATCCTGGTCGTGGTCGTCGGCGTGCAACTGGACCTGCTGCCGGTCCTGGCCACGCCTCCACGCGATTCGGACGTTCCCACCCAGATCCGCTATCTCCTGATGCCGGCCATGGCCATGGCGATCGTCTATTTCGGATACATCGCGCGGATGACCCGGGCCGGGACGATCGATGTCCTCCAGTCGGATTACACCCGCACAGCGCTGATGAAGGGGCTCACCACCGCGCAGACGATGCGCCGCCATGTCCTGCGCAACGCGCTGATCCCGACCGTGGCCGTCATTGCCGTGCAGATCGGCTACCTGTTCGGAGGCATCATCGCCGTCGAGAAGATCTTCAACTACAACGGGATGGGCCAGACGATGCTGTTCGCGGCCCAGCGCAAGGACATTCCGATGTTGACCGCCGGCGCGATCGTGATCGGCATCGTCTATATGCTCGCGACGCTGGCGGCTGACCTGATCATCGCCTGGATGAACCCGCGGATCCGCCTGGACGCCGAACGCTGATGGACCTGCCGGCCACGCCCGCAGTCCCGGCGCCGCTCGCGCCGACGGGTGGCACGCCGATTTCGGAGCGCGCGCAGGCGCGTCGCGAAACCATTCGTGTGCTGCTCAAGCGCCCGGCGTTCATCATCGGAAACATCGTCATGATCGGCTGGATCATCACGGCAGTACTCGGCGAGCGGATCACCCCGTACGACCCGTTCAACGCCTTCGATGTGGGTCACCTGCCGCCCGGCCCCGATCACCTCATGGGCACAGACCGGCTTGGCCGCGATGTCTTCTCGCGGGTCATGGTCGGCTCCCGCGACGTCCTGATCGTGGCACCCCTGGCAGCCATCCTTGGCGTGGTCGCCGGGACGTTGCTCGGCCTGGTCATGGGCTACTACCGCGGGATCGTTGACGACGTCCTCAGTCGGCTCGTGGAGGCCTTCCTGGCGCTGCCAGTCATCCTCGTGGCGCTGCTCACCCTCGTCGTTCTGGGTACCTCAGCGCCGGTGGTCGTCGGCGTCGTCGGGATCCTGTTCACGCCGATCGTGGCGCGGACGGTGCGCTCCGCGGTGCTCTCCGAGCGGCAGCTCGACTACGTCACGGCCGCGAAGCTCCGCGGCGAATCCGGCCTGTTCATCCTGTCGCGGGAGATCTTCCCCAACGTCCTGGGGCCCACCGTGGTGGAACTGACCGTGCGCTTTGGCTACGCGATCTTCACGGTGGCGACCCTGTCGTTCCTCGGCGTCGGCATCCAGCCGCCCTCGGCAGACTGGGGCCTGACCGTCAGCGATGAGTACACGAACATGATCGCCGGTGTCTGGTGGCCCACTCTGTTTCCGGCACTGGCCATCGCCAGCTCCGTCGTGGCGGTCAACCTGATCGCGGACTCGCTGCAATCGGTCCTGAGCGAATGACGATCGAGACGGCCGCTCCCCCGCCACCGCCGGGCCCAGCCGCAGCCGCGGCCGCCGCGCTCCGGGTGGAGAGCCTGTCGCTGGCGTACGTCGTCCGCGGCATCCGGCGCCCCGTCCTGCGCGGCGTGTCGTTCGAGGTTCGCCCCGGCGAGTCCTACGGCCTGGTCGGCGAGTCCGGATGCGGCAAGTCCACGACGGCCTACGCAGCCGTCCGCTACCTGCCACGGAACGCCGTGATCACCGGAGGCCGGATCCTTGTAGCCGGTGACGACATCACGAAGATGACGGACGACGAGGTCCGCCGCTTCCGGATGCGACACGCCTCGATGGTCTACCAGGACCCGGGCGCCGCCCTCAACCCGACGACCAAGGTCGGGCCCCAGGTCGCCGAGGCGTTCACCGTTCTCGGGCAGGGCAGGCAGGAGGCGGAGGCCAACGCGATCAAGGCGCTCCGTCGGGTCCAGATCGCCGACCCAGGGCGGGTCTACCAGCGCTATCCCCATCAGCTTTCGGGCGGGATGCAGCAGCGAGTCGTCATCGCCATCGCCCTCGCCTCGGACCCGAAGCTACTCGTGCTCGATGAGCCGACGACCGGGCTGGATGCGACCGTGGAAGCCAGCGTGCTCGATCTCGTCCGTTCCCTCCAGGCCGAGACCAACGCCGCCGTCCTGCTCATCGCCCATAACCTGGGCGTCATCCGGACACTGTGCGATCGAGTCGGCGTCATGTACGCCGGCAAGATCGTGGAGGAGGGGGCTGCGGCGTCCCTGTTTGAAAACCCGCAACACCCGTACACCCTCGCGCTCCTGCGATCGCTTCCCCGCCGTGGCGTTCGGAAGTCGGAACGGGCGCTCTCCACCATCCCCGGCAACCTGCCCCAGATTGGGACGGATCTCCCGACCTGCGTGTTTGTCGATCGCTGCCCGCTGGCGAGCAACCTGTGCCGAACCGTGGAGCCGCCGGTCGTGGAGCTCGGCGATGGGCGCTGGACGCGCTGCCACCACCGTGATCGCCTCGGTGAGCTGGTCGAGCCGCCGCCGTTCGTCGGCCAGGACGCCGTTCGCGGTGATCTCGCGCTGACGCTGTCGAGTGTCTCGAAGACATTCCACCAGGGCGGCCACGACGTGCCGGCACTGGTCAACATCAACCTGGGACTCCATGACGGCGAGACACTCGGGCTGGTTGGTGAGTCCGGCTCCGGCAAGTCGACCCTGGCAAAGACGATTCTCGGGATCGAGAGTCCGGACGCGGGCGGCCAGATCGACCTCGATGCGCATGCCCTCGCGTCGCGATCGGCGGGCCGCCCAACCGCCGACAAGCGATCGATCCAGATGGTCTTCCAGAACCCGGACTCGGCGCTCAACCGAGGCTGGTCGGCGCGTCAGATCCTGGCGCGCTCGGTCAGCAAGCTGACCGGGCTGAAGGGCCGGGCCGTCAACGATCGAGTCGATAGCCTGGCCGCGGATCTCCGACTCACCCAGCGACACCTGGACCTCAAGCCGCGCCAGCTGTCGGGTGGTCTCAAGCAACGCGTGGCCATCGCCCGGGCGTTCGCCGGCGATCCGCGGATCGTCGTGGCCGACGAGCCGACCAGCGCGCTCGACGTCTCCGTCCAGGCGGCGATCCTCAACCTCCTGTCCGAACTCCAGATCAAGAGCAAGACCAGCTACCTCCTGATCTCGCACGACCTTGGCGTCGTCCGCTACCTGGCCGACCGAATTGCCGTGCTGTACCTAGGTCGGATCATGGAGGTCGGCGAGTCGGAGGCGGTCTTCAACGGGCCGAACCACCCGTACACGGAGGCGCTGCTCTCCGCAGTCCCGAACGTCGATGGCGAGGATCGCCAGCGGATCCTGCTCGAGGGGGAAATTCCCAGCCCGGCCAATCCACCGACCGGCTGCGTCTTCAACACCCGCTGCCATCGTGCCATCGAGGGTCTCTGCGAGGTAACCGAGCCGCCGCTCATCGAGGTCGAACCGGGCCACCACATGAGCTGCCACATCCCGCTCGAGGAGCTGCGCCAGCTCCAGAAGCGCTGAGGCTCGATTGAGGGCGCGGCGGTCGCGCCAGGCGGTGTCCGCGAACTTTACCTCCAGCAGCTGGTGGGCCCCAGGTAAGCGGCTGTCGATATCGTCCGTGAAATGCCTGATTCGGCTGAGTTGCGCGAGGACTGGGAGCTGGCCCGATCTGGCCTTCCCCTGAGGCGTATCGAGCCACTGCGGTAGCATCCGACCGTGATGATCCGTGTCAGATCCGCCGCGCCGCTCGAAGGCCGACGTCTTCGGCTCACGCTGACGGATGGGACCGTCGTCGAGCGTGACGTCGAAGAGCTCCTGTGGGGGCCTGTCTTCGATCGGCTGCGCACGGACGACGCGCTGTTTCGCCGCGTCCGCGCCCGCTACGGGACCGTGACCTGGCCTGGCAACCTCGACATCGCCCCGGAGATGCTGATCTGGGATGGACCGGATCCCGTCGACGAGAGCCGGCGCCCGGAACCATTCCCCCGTCCGCGCTCGCCGAGTCGATCCGTGACCGCGACAGCGCTACGAGACGGGCGCCGACCCTAGACCTAGACGTCCGAGTCGGGGAAGCTCGCCTTGCGCTGGTCGATCCACTCGCGGATCGCCTCGTGGATCCCCTCGTCAAGTGGCGGTTCCTCGTATTCGCGGAGCGCCTTCTTCCAGCGAGCGTTGGCGCGGACGGCGACGTCGCGCGACCCCTCTGACTCCCACTGCTCGAAGCTGTCGTTGTTCGATAGCTCGGAGCGCCAGAACGCGGTCTCGAAGTTGGCCAGGGTGTGCGGCGAGCCGAGGAAGTGCTGGCCCGGGCCACTGTCGAGCATGGCCTGGAGCGCCAACCCGTTGTCGCTCAGGTCGACGCCCGTGAGATAGGCCCCCGCCATCGATGCCTGGTCGGCATCGAGGATGAACTTCTCGTAGCCGATGGCCAGCCCGCCTTCAAGCCACCCGGCCGTGTGGAGGTTGAAGTTGACCCCGGCCTGCATCGTCGCCATGAAGCTGATGGCGCTTTCGTAGGCGGCCTGGTAGTCGGGAATCTTGGACGCCGTGAAGTTGCCACCGCTGCGGAACGGAACGCCCAGACGCCGGGCGAGCGCGGCCATCACGAACAGCACGAGCTGCGGCTCCGGCGTGCCAAAGGTCGGCGCACCCGACTGCATCGACATGGACGACGCGAACGAGCCGAAGATCACCGGTGATCCCGGGCGCACGATCTGGCAGAACGCCATCCCCGCGAGCGCCTCCGCCAGGGTCTGGGTGGCGGCCGCTGCGACCGTCACCGGGGCCATGGCCCCACCAAGGATGAACGGCGTGACCAGCACGATCTGGTTGTTCTCGGCGTACACCTTCGCGGAACCGAGCATGTTGTAGTCCCACGACATCGGCGAGTTCGCGTTGGCCAGGCCCATGATCACGTGGTCGCGCCCGACCGCGTCGTTGCCGAACAGGATCTTCACCATGTCGACCGAGTCCTGCGCCCTGCCCGGATGGGTCACCGAGCCCATGAACGCCTTGTCGGTGTAGCGAATGTGGCTGTAGACCATGTCGAGGTGACGCTTGTTGACGGGAAGGTCGACCGGCTCGCACAGCGTGCCACCACCGTGATGGAGCGTGTGGTTCATGTAGGTCAGCTTCACGAAATTGCGGAAATCCTCGATTGTCGCGTAGCGCCGGCCGTCGTCGAGGTTGTGAATGAACGGCGAGCCGTAGCTCGGCGCGAGGACGACGTATGGGTCGCCGATCACGACATCCCGTTTCGGGTTGCGGGCGCGCTGGGTGAACACCCGTGGAGCGGTTGCCTGGACGATCCGGCGGCACATCCCGCGCTCGAACCGGACACGCGTCCCGTCGACATTGGCGCCGGCACCCCGGAAGATCTCGACCGCTTCGGGGTAGTTGCCGATCTCGATCCCGACCTGTTCGAGCAGGATGTCGGCGTTGTGCTCGATCAGCTCGAGGCCCTCGGCGGAGACTACTTCCACCGGTTCAAGGGTTCGGGTGAGGTACGGCAGCGATTCCATCGCCCTGGCCAGGCGCTCCGTCTGGCGGGCTTCCCTGCCCCGTCTGACCGTGACGGTCATCGCGGTCTCCTTGCTTGTGTGTCGAGCGTCGGGGCACAGCATCGCATGCGGCTGGCCGTTCGGAAACTACAGACGCAGCGCCAGTTCACGGCCCTCGTAGAAGGCCAGGCTGGCGCGCCTCGGCGCGACGCAATCGCCGATCTGGTGGAAGGTCACGCCACGGGCCGTCAGCGCTGCGGCCAGCGCCAGCTCCGGGACGGTCGTCTCGGCGATCACCAGCGAATCAGCCTCGATCGTCGACCGCTCGCCGGTCAACGTGGATCCGACGACAGCGGTGCCGTCCCGCCACTCGAGCAGGCACGCCCCGGTCACCGAGCGGCCACCGGCCTTCGCGTACCGCTCGCGCAGCGGCACGTCCGCGGCGCTGTGGTGCAGACCGCCCGCGACGACCGGCGCCGCGGTGAGGATCGTGACGTCGTGGCCACGCTCCGCGAGATGGAGGGCCGTTCCGAGGCCGCGCCAATCGTCGACATCGTCGAGGACGAGGACGCGGCGCCCGGGCTCGAACCTGCCGGCCAGGATGGCCTGAATAGAGGACACGTTCCCGCCGTCGGCGCCGGGGAGCCGGTCGATGAGCGGCAGGGCGCGCTGGAAGCCTGTGCCCGGCGGCCGCGAGCCGGTCGCCACGATGACGTCATCGGCACCATGATCGAGAACGTCCTCGGCGCTCGCCTCCCGGCCCAATTGCACCTTCACCCCCAGGGTGGCCAGGCTCCGACCGTACCAATCGAGAAGATCGAGGATCTGGCCGCGCGACGGCTGGAGCCCGGCCAGCCGGAACTGGCCGCCGAGCATCGAGCTGCGCTCCATCAGGGTGACCCTGTGCCCCCGTTCCGCGGCGACGCGGGCCGCCTCCAGCCCCGCCGGGCCGCCACCGACGACCAGCACGGAGCGGACGTCGCGGGCCGGCTCGAACCGGTCGCCACCCCATTCGAATTCGCGGCCGGCCGACGGGTTGACCAGGCACGAGATCCAATAGTCACGCGAGCGCCGTCCCCAGCACAATTGGTTGCACGAAATACAAGGGCGAACGTCGCCGGGGCGCCCTGCCCGAGCCTTCGCCACGAGCTGCGGGTCGGCAATCTGGCCGCGGACGATGCTGACCATGTCGGCATGGCCGGCGGCGATCACTGCCTCCGCCGCGGCCGGGGTTCGGATGTGGCTCTCCGCCTGCACGAGCGCGTGTTTGACCACCTGCTTGAGGGCCGCAGCGAACGGCACGCCAAGTCGCTGCTCGTACAGCGAAGTCGGCATGATCTTGTAGAAGTCGAAATAGGAGCCGCTTCCGCAGGTGACGTAGTCCATCAACCGACGTTCGTCGTGCCAGGCGACGACCTCCTCCAACTCGGCCAGCGACATGGGGGCGTCCGAGTCCGGGTCCGCGCTGACCGCGAGCCCGAGGATGAAATCGTCGCCGCAACGCGCCCGGATCCTGCGCAAGATCTCCGCCGAGAATCGGGTCCGGTTCTCCAGGGAGCCGCCCCACTCGTCCGTGCGCCGGTTCGACCAAGGGGTCCAGAACTGGTCGACCACCGCGTGGTAGGC